>NZ_JBMDWU010000462.1:0-9049 GCF_048594385.1 Micromonospora sp.
CCGGGTCACTGTGGCCCGCGAGCCCGGGGACCCCGAGAGCCCCCGCGGCCCCCCCACGCGCCGCGGGCCGCCCCGGACAGCCGGGCCGCCCCTCGGCGCGTGCGGGGTGGTTCAGATGCCGCCCGCGCCCTCCGCCTGGGAGGCGAGCGCGGCGGCCGGGGGCGGCGGGGTTGCCTTCCCGACGGACTTGCGGCCCCGGGACAGCCGCCGCTGGACGAACTGGGCCAGCTTCGACAGCGAGTAGTTGGCCAGGATGAACAGCGCGGCGATCACCACGTAGACCTGGATCGGGTTGTCCAGCACGCCGATGAGCTGCTTGCCGATGTTGAGGGTCTCCTCGTAGCTGATGATGAAGCCCAGCGAGGTGTCCTTGAGCACCACGACGAGCTGGCTGATCAGCGCCGGCAGCATGATCCGGAACGCCTGGGGCAGCAGGATCATCCGGGTGGTCTGGGCGGGGGAGAGGCCGATCGCGGCGGCGGCCTCGGCCTGGCCGCCGGGCAGCCCCTCCATGCCGGAGCGCAGGATCTCGGCGATGACCACGGAGTTGTAGACGGTCAGGCCGATGACCAGGTACCACAGCGAGTCGAAGGAGATGCCGAACTCGGGGAAGCCCCGGGCCACGAAGAAGATGGTGAGCACCACCGGCAGACCCCGGAACACCTCGACGCAGACCCGGGTGACCGCCGAGAGCACGGCGCTCAGCCCGCGCAGCAGGTAGGCCACCGGGGTGGCCATCCCGGTGAAGCGTCGCCGGGTGAGGCTCTTGAGCTGGATGCGCAGCACCGCGAGCAGGGTGCCGACCACCAGCGAGGCGACGATGGCCAGCGCGGCGGCGGTCAGGGTGTTCTTCAGCCCGAAGCCGATCCGGTCCCACACCTGGGAGAAGTTCTCGTTGGAGGGGTCGACCAGCGGTCCCCACAGCTCCATCGAGAACTGACCCTTGTCGTCCAGCGGACGGTAGATCAGGAAGTACGCCCCGACGGCCAGCAGCACGGTGGCGACGATGCTGCTGATCAGGGTGATCCGGCGTTGGCGCGGGCCGGGGACGTCATACAGGACGCTGGTCTGCTGACTCATCGGGCCACCGCCTGTCGCTTCTCCAGCCGGTCGAGCAGTGCGCCGAGCGGCACGGTCATGATCAGGTAGCCGATCGAGATGCCGATGGCGACCGGGACGAAGGCGTAGCCCTCGGCGGAGGTGAGCTGGTCGGAGGTCTGAGACAGGTCGCCGACCACGCCGAAGAAGCCGATCAGCGCCGAGTTCTTGATCATGGCGATGATCACCGAGCCGAGCGGCACCACCGACGCCTTCCAGGACTGCGGCAGCACCACGTGCCGCAGGTTCTGGCCGAAGGTCAGGCCGAGCGACCGGGCGGCCTCGGCCTGGCCCGGCGGCACCGCGTTGACCCCGGAGCGCAGCGCCTCGCAGACGAAGGCCGCGGTGTAGAGCACCAGGGCGATCAGCGCGAAGCGGAAGTACGGCAGGTCGGTGCCGAGCCGGGTGAAGACCGAGTCCAGCACGGGGACGCGCAGGAAGTCGGCGTTGGAGCCGAGCGCCGGCAGGCCGAAGGCGGCGAAGAACATCACCACCGTCAACGGCATGTTCCGGAAGACGTTCACGTACGCGGTGCCGACGGCGCGCAACGGCGGCACCGGCGAGATGCGCAGCACCGCCACGACGGCGCCCAGGATCAGGGCGCCGATCGCGGCGAGTACGCAGATCTGGAGGGTGAGCCAGAAACCACCCGCGAAGACGTCGAACTTGTCGATGAGCACACTCACGGGTCGGTGTTCCTCCCCACCCTCCAGATCGAGGTCAGATCAGTAACGGTTGACGGTGGGCGCGCTGCCCAGCTCCGCGCCGAACTTGCCGGCGGTGTCGTCCCACGCCTTCTTCCAGCTGCCGTCGTTGAACGCCTTCTCCAGCGTGTCGTTGACGAAGTTGCGGAAGTCGTTGTCCTCCTTCTTCACCCCGATGCCGTACGGCTCCTTGGTGAAGTTGTCCCCGGCGAGCTTGAACGACGCCTCGTCCTTGGCGACGTAGCCGAGCAGGATCACGTTGTCGGTGGTGACGGCGTCGACCTGACCGCCCTTGAGGGCGTCGCGGCACTTGTCGTAGGTGTCGAAGAGCACCACCTGGGTGCCGACGTCCTTGACGTACTTCTTGATCTCCTCGGCCGGGGTGGACCCGGTCACCGAGCAGACCTTCTTGGTGCCGTCCTTGAAGGAGTCCGGACCGGTGATGGTGGTGTCGTCCTTCTTGACCAGGATGTTCTGGCCGGCCTCGTAGTACGGGCCCGCGAAGGCGATCCGCTCCTTGCGCTTGTCGTTGATCGTGTAGGTCGCCGCGACCAGGTCGACGGTGCCGTTGACGATGACGTCCTCACGGACCTTCGACGGCGTCTCGACGTACTCGATCTTGTCCTCGGGGATGCCCAGCTCCTTGACGATGAGCTTGGCGATCTCGACGTCGAAGCCCTCCGGCTTGCCCGACAGGCCCTTCTGGCCGAAGCCGGGCTGGTCGAACTTGGTCCCGACCTTGATCTTCTGCGCCTTGTTGAGCTTCTCCATGGTGCTGCCGGCGGCGAAGGACTTGCTGCCGGCGCCGGTGCCCTCGTCGGCGTCGTCGCCACCGCAGGCGGCCATGCCGAGCGCCAGAGTAGCCGCCGCGGCGACTGCCGCCACGCGCTTCATACGCATACTGAACTCCTTCTTCGTCGGAATGCACCGGTGACCGGCGCGCTCCACTACGGACGCCTAGTGCGTGAGGATCTTGGAGAGGAAGTCCCGGGCCCGCTCGCTGCGCGGGTTGGCGAAGAACTCCGTCGGCGGGGCGTCCTCGACGAGCTGCCCGTCCGCCATGAAGATCACCCGGTTGGCGGCGTGCCGGGCGAAGCCCATCTCGTGGGTCACCACCACCATCGTCATGCCCTCGCTCGCCAGCGAGGTCATCACGTCGAGCACCTCGCCGACCATCTCCGGGTCGAGCGCGCTGGTCGGCTCGTCGAAGAGCATCGCCTTGGGCTGCATGGCCAGCGCGCGGGCGATCGCCGCCCGCTGCTGCTGACCGCCGGAGAGCTGGGCCGGGTACTTGTCGGCCTGGTTGGCGATGCCGACCCGGTCGAGCAGGGCCAGCCCGCGCTCGCGGGCGGCGGCCGGCTTCTCCTTGCGGACCTTGACCGGCCCGAGGGTGACGTTCTCCAGGATGGTCTTGTGGGCGAAGAGGTTGAACGACTGGAAGACCATGCCGACCTCGCTGCGCAGCTTCGCCAGCGCCCGCCCCTCGGCCGGCAGCGGCCGGCCGTCGAAGGTGATCGCCCCGTCGTTGATCGGCTCCAGCCGGTTGATCGTCCGGCAGAGCGTCGACTTGCCCGAGCCGGACGGCCCGATCACCACCACGACCTCGCCCTTGCCCACCGAGAGTGACACGTCGTCGAGCACGTGCAGGGGGCCGAACCACTTGTTGACCTTGTCCAGCACGATCAGCGGTTCGCCGGTCGCCACGTCGTCCACCGTCCCTGTCGTCGTACCGGAAAGCGGGGTCGGTCGACCCCCGGTTGGGCCACTGTAGGCGGGGCGGCGTGGCGGATCGCAACCCAACGGGTCACGGAGAGGTAACACCGGTGTCGGGTGTACGCCGACGTCCGAATTCCGTCACCCCGACGGGCCGTCAGGTGGCGGTGCGGCGGGGTGACGGAGATCATGGGGGGATGACCGACCGGGTCCGCCTGACCGAGTACGCGCGTGGTGGCGGCTGCGCCTGCAAGATCCCGCCGGGGGAGCTGGAGGCGATGGTCGCCGGGCTCGGCCCGGCCACCGGCACCGCCGAGCTGCTGGTCGGCCTGGACCACGGCGACGACGCCGCGGTGGTCCGGCTGGACGGGCGGACCGGCGTGGTCACCACCGCCGACTTCTTCACCCCGGTCGTCGACGACGCCTACGACTGGGGGCGGATCGCCGCCGCGAACGCCCTGTCCGACGTGTACGCCATGGGCGGCATCCCGCTGGTCGCCATCAACCTGCTCTGCTGGCCCCGGGACACCCTCCCGCTGGAGCTGGCCCGGGAGGTGCTGCGCGGCGGGCAGGACGTGGCCCGGGAGGCCGGCTGCCACCTGGCCGGCGGGCACAGCGTCGACGACGACGGCCCCAAGTACGGGCTGGCGGTGACCGGGCTGGTCCGCCCCGACGAGTTGATCACCCTGGACGCCGGGCGGGCCGGGCTGCCGCTGTCGCTGACCAAGCCGCTCGGCGTCGGGGTGCTGAACACCAGGCACAAGGCCAGCGGTGAGGTCTCCGCCGAGGCGGTGGCGTCGATGACCACGCTGAACCGGGACGCGGCGCGCGCCGCCGTCGCGGCCGGCATCCGCTGCGGCACCGACGTGACCGGTTTCGGGCTGCTCGGGCACGCCTCGAAGCTGGCCCGCGCCAGTGGCCTGACGGTGGCCATCGACGCGGCCCGGGTGCCCTACCTGCCCGGTGCCCGCCAGGCGGCGCGCGACGGGCACGTCAGCGGCGGCACCCGACGCAACCTGGACTGGGTCAGCCCGTGGACCGGGTTCGGCTCGACGGGTGAGGCCGACCGGCTGCTGCTGGCCGACGCGCAGACCTCCGGCGGCCTGCTGCTGGCCGGCGAGGTGCCCGGTGGCACGGTGATCGGCGAGCTGCTGCCCCGGGGGGAGTCGATGGTCGTCGTCCGCTGACGGGCCGGCCGCGCGGGGGCCCCCGCCCCGGGGTGGGGGCCGGGTGGCCCGGACCGGCGGCGCGGATGACGGCGGCGGCGGGGCACCGTACCCGATAAACTGTCATTTTCCTGCTACTCGGCGCAGCGGAGCGTCAGGAAATTTTGCCCGGAATGGTCACAGACCGGTAACTTGTCCCCGGCTGGGGTCATATGCCCCCCACCATCGTCATTAAGGCCCGATCCGGAGGCCGGTGGGACGAACGCAGCGAGGAGGCGGCATGACCGAGCTGTGGAACTGGAGAATCGACGGGATCGCACCCGACGAGGTGTACCCGGCGCTGGCCGAGGCCCTCGGTCGGGTGGTGATGCCCCTGGCCGTGGCGGACCCGGCCCGGCTGCCCACGTACGCGGTGATCTGCGACGTCTGGGAGGCCCCGGGGGAGTTCGGGACGATCGTCGACTGCTACGGCGTACCCGAGTCGTTGCACGAGTTGAGCGCGGTCGCCGCGCTGGCCCGGCTGCTCGACCGGGACTGCCTGCTGGCCGACGACACCCTCGACGCCGGCCGGCACCTGCTGGTCGCCCCGGACGGCACGATCCGCCCGGTGCACTTCGAGATCACCGAGACCGACGACGGCGAGGTGCTCTCCGAGCGCCGGCTCTGCACCCTGGCGCACCCGGGCTGCCGGGGCTGGTCGCGGTGCTGCCGGTCGCGGTGGGAACCGGACTCGGTCAACCCGGCCCTCGCCGCCGCCTGACCGCCCCGCCCGGCCCGGCCCCCGCCGCGGTCCAATCCGAACCGGCCCCGCCGCGGTCCGATCCGGGCCGGTGAGCCGGGGTCAGGGGGCGGTCGGGCGGGCGCCCCGGACCTGCAACTGGTCCAGCAGGGTCGCGGTGGCGGCGGTCACCGCCTGCACCGCCGCGTCGAACGCCGCCGCGTTGTGTGCCGCCGGGGCCCGGAAACCGGACACCTTCCGCACGTACTGCAACGCCGCCGCCTCGATGTCGGCAGGGGTGACCGTCGGGACGTACGGCTCGCGCAGGGTCTTGATGCTCCGGCACATGGTTCCTCCTCGTCGGGGTCTTCCCGGTCGGCCCGGGTCGGTCGGCCCGGATACGCTGTGCACGTCATGACTACCGCAGCCGCGGGCAGCCCGCGCACCTACCAGGTGCGCACGTACGGCTGCCAGATGAACGTGCACGACTCCGAGCGCATCTCCGGCCTGCTCGAACAGGCCGGTTACGTGCGGCTCGCCGAGGCCGACGACAACCCGGACGTGGTGGTGTTCAACACCTGCGCCGTCCGGGAGAACGCCGACAACCGGCTCTACGGCAACCTCGGTCACCTGCGCCCCGTGAAGGACAGGCACCCCGGGATGCAGATCGCCGTCGGCGGTTGCCTGGCCCAGAAGGACCGCGGCGACATCGTCCGCAAGGCCCCCTGGGTGGACGTGGTCTTCGGCACGCACAACATCGGCTCGCTGCCGGTGCTGCTGGAACGGGCCCGGCACAACACCGCCGCCGAGGTGGAGATCCTCGAATCCCTCGACGTCTTCCCGTCCACCCTGCCGACCCGGCGCGAGTCGACGTACGCCGGCTGGGTGTCGATCTCGGTGGGCTGCAACAACACCTGCACGTTCTGCATCGTGCCCTCGCTGCGCGGCAGGGAGAAGGACCGCCGCCCCGGTGACGTCCTCGCCGAGGTGCGCGCGCTGGTCGCCGAGGGCGTGCTGGAGGTGACCCTGCTCGGGCAGAACGTCAACTCCTACGGCGTCGAGTTCGGCGACCGGTACGCCTTCGGCAAGCTGCTGCGCGCGACAGGTGAGATCGACGGGTTGGAACGGGTCCGGTTCACCAGCCCGCACCCGAAGGACTTCACCGACGACGTGATCGCCGCGATGGCCGAGACCCCCAACGTCTGCCACTCGCTGCACATGCCGTTGCAGTCCGGCTCGGACGACGTGCTGAAGGCGATGCGCCGGTCATACCGGTCGGAGCGCTACCTCGGCATCATCGAGAAGGTCCGCGCGGCGATGCCCGACGCGGCGATCACCACCGACATCCTCGTCGGCTTCCCCGGCGAGACCGAGGCGGACTTCGAGCGCACCCTCGACGTGGTCCGCGCGGCCCGGTTCTCGTCGGCGTTCACCTTCCAGTACTCCAAGCGCCCCGGCACCCCGGCCGCGACCATGGACGGCCAACTGCCCAAGCAGGTCGTGCAGGAACGCTACGAGCGGCTGATCGCCTGCGTCGAGGAGATCACCTGGGCGGAGAACAAGCGTCTGGTCGGCGAGACCGTCGAGGTGCTGGTCGCCGTCGGCGAGGGCCGCAAGGACGACCGCACCGGCCGGCTCTCCGGCCGGGCCCGCGTCGGCCGCCTGGTGCACTTCGCCACCGGCGGGCCCGGTGAGCCGGGCGCGGCCGGCACCGTCCGGCCGGGCGACATCGTGCACACCACCGTCACCTACGCCGCCCCGCACCACCTCAACGCCGACGGCGCGCCGCTGGCACACCGCCGCACCCGGGCCGGGGACGCCGCCGAGGCGGGCCGCGCCCCGCGTACCCCCGGGGTGTTGCTCGGGTTGCCCACGGTCGGTGCGCCGGCCGCGCCGCCCGCACCGACGGCCGGCTGCGCCGCGCACTGACGCCCCGGCCGGGGCCCGCTACCGGCGGACCCCGACCGGTGCCCGGTCAGACCGAGATCCGGCCCGCGCCGGCACCCGCCGTCACGATGGACTTCACGCTGCTCGCGTTGTCCAGGGTGTACGGGTACGGGATGCCGGCGACGCTGCCGCCGGTCTGCCCGGCGGGCGAGTTGACGAAGTGGTTGTTGCGGGCCACCAGGCTTCCCGGCCCGGAGTCGGCCTCGCCGAGGTGGTAGGTGTCCTTGACGTTCTCGAAGTAGTTGCCCTCGACGAGCACCCCGGCGCTCATCGTGGACGCCACGCCGTAGCCGGCGTTGTTGTAGTAGTAGTTGTTGTAGACGTGCACCGGGTTGCCGAAACGGACCCGGGGGTTGCGCTGCTTGCTGCCGTCGTACCAGTTGTGGTGGTAGGTCACCCGCAGGTGGCCGATGTCCTGGCCGCCGTTGTCGTCGCTGTGCCCGAGCAGCATCGTCTTGTCGTGGCTGTAGACCCGGTTCCAGGAGACGGTGACGAAGTCGGAGCCGCGCTTGATGTCGACGGTGCCGTCGTAGCCGTTGCTGAACGTGTTGTGGTCGATCCAGATGTTGGTGGCCGAACTCTCCACGTTGACCGCGTCGTCGCTCCAGTTGCGGAACGTCAGGTTGCGGATGATCACGTTGCGGTCGCCGTTGACGGTGAACCCGCAGCCGACGATCGTCGCCCCGGCGTTGCCGAGCACGGTCTTGTTGGAGCGGACCCGCAGCATGCCCGAGCAGTTGATGGTGCCGGAGACCCGGATCACCGCCGCGCCGGTGGCGTT
The DNA here is from genome assembly GCF_048594385.1 of Micromonospora sp. Lineage (NCBI taxonomy): Bacteria > Bacillati > Actinomycetota > Actinomycetes > Micromonosporales > Micromonosporaceae > Micromonospora > Micromonospora sp. Next base: position 8,128 of record NZ_JBMDWU010000462.1, read on the forward strand.
CAACGCGCTGGTCAGCGCCGAGGCGGTGGAGACGGTCGTCGCGCCGGCGCTGCCGCCGCCGGTGGTGCCGCCGTTCTGGGTGGCCCAGCCGACCAGGCCGGTCTGCGGCACGCTGGGCGGCGGGGTGGTCGCCGGGGGCGTCATCGGCGGGGGTGTGGCCGACGGCGGGGTGGTCGGCGCACCGGTGGGGGCGGTGCTTCCGGTGCAGGTCACCCCGTTGACGGTGAAGCTGGTCGGCGCCGGGTTGCTGGAGTTGTTCCAGGTGCCGTTGAAGCCGAACGAGACGCTGCCGCCGGTCGGCACGCTCCCGTTGTAGCCCACGTTGGTGGCGGTCACCGTGCTGCCGCTCTGGGCCACGGTGGCGTTCCAGGCGTCACTGACCGTCTGGCCGGCCGAGTACGACCAGCGCAGGCTCCAGCCCGACAGCGGGTCGCCGAGGTTGGTGATGGTGATGTTGCCGGTGAATCCGCTCTGCCACTGCCCGCCGACGGTGTAGCTGACCGCGCAGCCGGGGGCGGCGTGGGCGGCGACGGCGGTGAGCGTGCCGGTGGCGAGCAGGGCGACGGTGGTGGCGGCGATCAGCGTCGTACGACGCCGAGGTGTGCGCATGCTGCGTCCCTTTCGGGTGGGACAGGCGGCCGTCGACGGGGGAGCCGCCGGTGGTTGCCGTGCCCGTGGGCACCGGTGACTCGCCGCGTTCGCCGATCGGCCCCTGCCGGGGGGTCAGGTCGGTACGAGGTGGCTCCCGTGTGGTGCGCCCGCGGCCCGGACAAGCGCTTTCCCGAGCAAAGCATAGACAGTGACGGATGTAAATCGGCATGCCGGCCACCCACCCGACGGTGCCGAACCAGCCGGCGGGGGCGGGGGGGTGGGCGGCGGGGGCGGCGTGGTGGCCGGCGGCGGGGGCGGGGGCGCCGGCACC
>NZ_JBMDWU010000463.1:0-1743 GCF_048594385.1 Micromonospora sp.
ATCCACACCCGCACCACCACCACCTGGACCACCCACGCCACCGCCACCATCAACCCCGAGCCGGCACCCGAGCCCGCGTCCCCGCCGGGCGCCTGGCCGCCACCGGGGGCACAGGCCGTCGACCTCTCCGGCCTGTACGCGCGGTTGACCGACCACGGCTACGCCTACGGCCCGACCTTCCGTAACCTGCGGGCACTCTGGCGGCACGGCGACGAGCTGTACGCGGAGGTCAGCCTCCCCGACGGGACCGAGGTCGACGGGCACGTCGTCCACCCGGCGTTGCTGGACGCGGCGCTGCACGCGCTGATCGCGACGCCGGCCGACCTCGACGGCCCGCTGCGGGTGCCGTTCTCCTGGGGCGGGGTGCGCGCGACCGGTCGCAGCGCCTCCGCCCTGCGGGTGCGGCTGACCCGGCTCTCCGAGCACGCGGTACGGCTGGTCGCCACCGACCTCGACGACGTCGAGGTGATCACCGTCGAGGAGTTGACCACCAGGCCGTTCACGGCCGACCGGTCGGCCGCCACGGAAGCCCCGGTCACACCGATGCGGGTCGAGTGGGTGCCGCAGGAGGCCGGCCCGACCGTGGAGCCGTCCGGCGTGCACGTGGTCGGTGTCGACCCGCTGGGGTTGGCCGACGCGCTCCGCGCGGCCGGCCGCGACGTCACCGTCCACCCCGACCTGGACGCGCTGGCGGCGGCGATCGCCGCCGGCACGGCGGTCCCGGCAGACCCGAGGGTGACCTGCGTTACCGACGGCGGGCCGGGGCCGGCGCTCGACCGGGCCGCGCCGCGTCCGGCGGACGAGGTCGTCGCCCTCGCCCACGAGGTCGCCGAACGGGCCCTGGGGCTGGCGCAACGGTGGGTCGGCGAGCCCGTCTTCGGTGACCACCGGCTGGTGACGGTCACCCGGGGGGCGGTCGCCACCCGGACCGGGCCGGAGATCCAGGATCTACCGGCCTCCACGGTGTGGGGTCTGATCCGGTCGGCGCGTGCCGAGTTCCCCGACCGGTTCGCCCTGCTGGACCTGCCCGGTCCGGCCGACGCGACGCTGCCGGCGGCGGTGGACGGTCCGGAGCCGGAGGCGGCGGTCCGCGACGACACCACACTGGTCCCCCGGCTGGTTCCGGTCGCCGAGTCGGCGGCCGTGCTGCAGCCCCCGGACGGGGGTGGCAACTGGCGGCTGGACGTGACGAGCCGTGGCACGTTGGCGAACCTGGCGCTGGTGCCGTCGCCCGCGGGGGACCGCCCGTTGGCCGGCGGCGAGGTACGGGTCTCGATGCGCGCGGCCGGCCTGAACTTCCGGGACGTGATGATCGCGCTGGGGCTCTACCCGGGCGACGACGCGCAGATCGGTGGCGAGGGCGCCGGCGTCGTGACGGAGGTCGGTTCCGAGGTCACCGGGCTTTCGGTCGGCGACCGGGTGATGGGGCTGTTCCCCGAGGGCTGCGCCGGTCCGGTGGCGGTCTCCGACCACCGTCATCTGGTGCGGACCCCGGCCCGGCTCCGCGACGTCGAGGCGGCGGTCCTGCCGATCGTCTACCTGACCGCCATGTACGGTCTGACCGACCTGGCCGACCTGCGGGCCGGTCAGCGGCTCCTCCTGCACACCGCGACCGGCGGGGTCGGGATGGCCGCCCTGCACTACGCCCGGCACCTCGGGGCCACCGTGCACACCACCGCGAGCGCGCCCAAGCAGGCCACCCTCAGCGCGCTCGGCGTGCCGGACTCCCACATCCACGACTCC
>NZ_JBMDWU010000464.1:0-10338 GCF_048594385.1 Micromonospora sp.
GTCAGGTCGTACGGCGAGAGTTCGACGACGACCCGGTCCTCCGGCAGGATGCGGATGTAGTGCTGCCGCATCTTGCCGCTGATGTGAGCCAGCACCTTGTGGCCGTTCGCGAGTTCCACCCGGAACATGGCGTTCGGCAGAGGCTCGATGACCCGACCCTCGATCTCGATGGCTCCGTCTTTTTTCGGCATGTACTCCGCTGTCCTGACGTCGGTTGTTCCGGACGACCCACAACGTCTTACACGGGCCGCCCGACGGTCATCGGGGACCCGCGCCAGCCGCGGCTCCGGGCTCCCACCGAAGCGCGTGGTGGGCATGCCGGAGTGGACGCTGTGCGCCGATCTGAAAGTGTACGCCCGCCCACTGGTGGTCGCCAAACCGGCCACCGGTGGTGTCGCCCATCCGGACGAAACCGGGCGTCCTCCCCCGCAACGCCCGGCTGTCGGCGGTCGTTCCGGCGCTACTTGCGGCGCTTGCGCCGCCGCGTGTCGCGCACCGCCCGCCGGCGGTCCCGCCGGGCGGGAGCGCCGCCGGCAAACCCGCCCGTGGTACGCAGGAGCAGCAGAACCCCCCACGGGCCCAGCGCCCATACCGGCCAGTAGAACAGCAGTTCCCGGCTGCCGACCGAGGAGATCGCCCAGATCACGGTGAGCAGGGCCGCCACCCGCAGCCAGGGCACCCACACCTCGACCGGCCACCGGCCGGAGCCGGCACCCACGGGCACCGGCTCGCCCACCACGGTGCCCCCGGTCACCGGCGGCTCCGGCGTCACCTCCCGGTCGGGCACCGACGCCCCGGAACCGGACACCGGCGGGGCCTGCGGGTCGAGCGGGGCCAGCGCGGAGCGCTGCGCGGACGCCGGTGCCGGCAGATCAGCCAGGACGGTGTCGAGTTCGGCGTACGTCTTCGCCCCGTACGTCTGTTGCAGGCGCTCGTCGTACTCGTGCAGGTCCAGCCGGCCCTCTTCCAGGGCGACCCGGAGTCGTTCCGCCGTCGCCTCCCGGTCGGCGTCCGCCGCCCGCATCCGTTCCCGCCCCGGCGTGCCGGCTCGCCCCTCCATGCCGGCAAGCATGACACCACGGGTCCACCGCCGCCGAACCCGCAACCGCCCACCGGGCCACAGGGCAACTACCGGACCGGGGCACCGCCACCGTCACCGTCACCGCTGGCCGGCGCTGACCTGGCCAGCGCTGGCCCGGCCGGCACTCCCGCACGGCGCTGGTCCGCACGGCGCTGACCCGGCCGGCACTGGCCCGCACGGCGCTGGCCCGGCCGGCGCAACGGCACCGACACCGCCCCGACCAGCCCGGTCCGCGGCTACCGGGCGGTTCCTCTCGGTAACCGACCCCGAGGGGTCGTCGGGCCGCTTCGGCGCTCTCCGCGAAGGGCCGCCCGTGTCTCCGCTCACCGGTGACAGCCCCTCCCCACCGCATCCGTCCTCGGGTCCTTTCGACCTGATGACATCAGCGATTCAGGTTCCTCTTCCGTGCCCCGGGTGAGCTTCACGGCCTGCGATCCACCGACGCTCCCCTCCGCCCACGACGGGGATCACGTCCGCTCCCCGGCCGGCGGTTGAGTCGTCAACGACATCAGCTCGAAAGGACCCGGGGTGCTCTACCGGCACCGGCCCGCCGGAGAACCGGACACGGCGGCGTGAACCACCGAGAACAGCACGCCCGGACACCGCGAGACCGCACCGCCCGGCCATGCCCCAACCGGACACCGCCCGCCCGGGGAACCACACCTCCCGGGGAACCAACCAGCTCGGGACGTGCCTCGACCGGGCCGGCGGCGACGAGAGACACCGGCGAGGCGGACATCGGCCGGGCAGGGGGCCGGAGCCGTAGCTCGGGGGGGCCTCGTGCGGGTGTGGCCGTGGGGCGGAGGCCGTAGGTCGGAAACCGTGACGGGTCAGGTGGCCGGGGAGTCGGCCGGCTGCCGGGCGGTCACCAGGTCGCCGAGCCGCGCCCGCCCGCCGTCGAACGCGGTCAGCACCCAGACCCCGTCCTCCAGCAGCGCCATCGAGTGCTCGACGTGCACCGCCATCGACCGGTCCCGGGTGACCACCGTCCACCCGTCGGACAACTCGACGGTACGCGGGGAACCCATCGTGATCATCGGCTCGATCGCCAGCGCCATGCCCGGCACCAGGCGTGGCCCCTTGCCGGGCCGGCCGTGGTTGAGCACGTGTGGATCCTGGTGCATCTCGGTGCCGATGCCGTGGCCGCCGTAGCCGTCGACGATGCCGTACCGGCCACCCCGGCGCACGGCTGTCTCGACGGCGTGCGAGATGTCGGTGAGCCGGCCACGGCCGTTCGCGGCACCCCGCGCGGCGGCGGCGATCCCGGCCCACATGGCGTCCTCGGCGACCGCGGCCATCTTCAACAGCGCCGGGTCGACCTCGCCCACCCCGACGGTGACCGCCGCGTCGCCGTGCCAGCCGTCCAGCACCGCGCCGCAGTCGATCGAGATCAGGTCGCCCTCCCTGAGCACCTGGTCGGCGGCGGGGATCGCGTGCACCACCTGCTCGTTGACCGACGAGCAGATCGAGGCGGGGAAGCCGTGGTAGCCCTTGAACGACGGGATCGCGCCCGCCTCGCGGATGGTCGCCTCGGCGATGGCGTCGAGGTCTGCCGTACTCACCCCGGGGGCGACCGCCGCGCTCATCCGGCGCAGGGCCTCGGCGACCACCAGGCCGGCGGCCCGCATCGTCTGGATCTGGTCAGGGGTCTTCAGCTGGATGTCCAGCTGGGCACGGCGCATGGAGCGGTCACCTTTCGTTGCCTTGCACAGCGAAACAGCGGGGCACGTCGCGTACCCCGCTGTTCGCACTCTATCCGCCGGGCCCCGGCGGGAGGTCAGCCGCCGTACGAGCGCAGCGCGTCGATCGCGCGGACGGTGACGTCCTCCACCGGGCCGGTGGCGTCGATCCCGACCAGCTTGTTCTGCGCGCCGTAGTAGTCGACCAGCGGAGCGGTCTTGTCGGCGTACTCCCGCAGGCGGGCCGCGATGGTCTCCGGCTTGTCGTCGTCGCGCTGGAACAGCTCGGCGCCGCACCGGTCGCAGACACCCTCCCGGCTGGGGGCGTCGAACTCGACGTGCCAGATCTTGCCGCAGCCCCGGCAGGTGCGCCGGCCGGAGAGCCGCCGGATCACCTCGTCGTCGTCGACGACCAGCTCCAGCACCAGATCCAGGGCGGTGCCCAGGTCGGCGAGGAGCTTGTCCAGCGCGGCGGCCTGCGGGGTGGTACGCGGGAACCCGTCGAGCAGGAAGCCCTCGGAGGCGTCCGGCTCGGCGAGCCGGTCCCGGACCATGTTGATGGTCACCTCGTCCGGGACCAGCTTGCCCGCGTCCATGTACCGCTTCGCCTCGACTCCCAGGGGCGTCCCCTGGGAGACGTTGGCCCGGAAGATGTCACCGGTCGAGATCTTCGGCACCGAGAGGTGTGCGGCGATGAACTCCGCCTGTGTGCCCTTGCCCGCGCCCGGCGGGCCAACCAGAACGAGTCGCATCTACCGCAGGAACCCTTCGTAGTTCCGCTGCATGAGTTGGCTCTCGATCTGCTTCACGGTCTCCAGACCGACGCCGACCATGATGAGCACAGCGGTGCCGCCGAACGGGAAGTTCTGGAACTGCTGGCTGTTCAGCCAGATGAAGAAGAAGTTCGGCAGGACCGCCACGATACCCAGGTAGAGCGCGCCCGGCAGGGTGATCCGGCTGAGGATGAAGTCGAGGTAGTCGGCGGTCGGCTTGCCGGGGCGGATGCCCGGCACGAAGCCGCCGTACTTCTTCATGTTGTCCGCGACCTCGGTCGGGTTGAACGTGATCGACACGTAGAAGTACGTGAAGAAGATGATCAACAGGAAGTAGATCACGATGTGCAGCGGCGCGTCGGCCTGCACGATGTTGTTCTGGATCCAGGCCTGGGTCTTGCCCGGGTCGTTCTGGTCGAAGAACTGGAGCGCGAGCTGCGGCAGGTAGAGCAGCGACGAGGCGAAGATGACCGGGATGACACCGGCCTGGTTCACCTTCAGCGGGATGTAGGTGGAGGTGCCGCCGTACATCCGCCGGCCGATCATTCGCTTGGCGTATTGCACCGGGATGCGGCGCTGCGCCTGCTCGATGAAGCAGACCGCGGTGATGACCACCAGGACCAGGGCGAGCACCAGGGCGAACTTGCCCCAGCCCTCGTTGGTCTTGATCTTCCAGCCCTCGCTGGGGAGCCGGGCCGCGATCGAGGTGAAGATGAGGACGGACATGCCGTTGCCGACGCCCCGGTCGGTGATCAGCTCGCCGAGCCACATCACCATGCCGGTGCCGGCGGTCATCGTCATGACCAGGATGCTCAGGGTCAGCCAGTCCGGGATACCGGTGCCCTCGGGCACGATCGGGAACTGGTCGCAGCGGTTCTGGAACAGCTGGCCGGAACGGGCCAGCGCCACGAACGCCGACGACTGGAGGATGCCCAGGCCGAGGGTCAGGTAGCGGGTGTACTGGGTGATCTTCGCCTGGCCGGCCTGGCCCTCCTTGCGGAGCTGCTCCAGCCGGGGGATGACCACCGTCAGCAGCTGCAGGATGATCGACGCGGTGATGTAGGGCATGATGCCCAGCGCGAAGACCGAGAGCTGCAACAGCGCGCCGCCGGAGAACAGGTCGAGCAGGTTGAGCACGCCCGTGTTCTGGCCCTGCAGACTGTCGAGACACTTCTGCACGTTGCCGTACGAGACGCCGGGGCTGGGCAGAGTGGCGCCGAGCCGGTAGACCGCGATGATGCCTACTGTGAACAGCAGCTTCTTGCGCAGGTCAGGCGTACGGAACGCACTGAGAAAGGCGGACAGCAACTTCTTCCTCCTGCGCGCGGGCCGCCCGGTGGTGGTCCCTGGCGGGTGGGGTGGGTGCCGGGCAAGTGCCCGATATCCATGGCTGGGAAGGGACTCTAACAGCCCGATCCCGCTCCGGGCAGGTGTGCCCGGCTACATAAACCGAATCCGATGTTACCCGGCGCACACGCTCCGGGTAGACCAGGGCGCCCGCCCAGTCACGAAGAACTGAGCGGGCGCCATGGTCTGCCTGACCTACAGCTCGGTGACCGAGCCGCCGGCAGCGGTGATCTTCTCCTTGGCCGACGCGCTGAACGCCTGCGCCGACACCTGGAGGGTCACGCCGCCGAGGTCGCCGGTGCCGAGGATCTTGACCGGGTGGCCCTTGCGGACCGCGCCGGCCTCGACCAGCTCCAGCGGGCCGACCTGGCCGCCGTTGGGGAACAGTTCGGCCAGCCGGTCCAGGTTGACCACCTGGAAGACGACCTTGAACTTGTTCTTGAAGCCCTTCATCTTCGGCAGGCGCATGTGGATGGGCATCTGCCCACCCTCGAACGCCGCCGAGATGTTCTTGCGGGCCTTGGAGCCCTTGGTGCCGCGACCGGCGGTCTTGCCCTTGGAGCCCTCACCGCGACCCACCCGGGTCTTCGCGGTCTTGGCGCCCGGGGCCGGACGCAGATGGTGAACCTTGATCGTCATTACTCGACCTCCTCGACCTTCACGAGGTGGCTGACCGTGAAGATCATGCCCCGAATCTCGGGACGGTCCTCCTTGACCACCACGTCATTGATCCGCTTCAGGCCGAGCGAACGCAGCGAGTGCCGCTGGTTCTGCTTCCTCCCGATCTCGGACCGGATCTGGGTGACCTTCAGGCGTGCCATCAGGACGCCACCCCCGCCCGCGACGCCAGCATGGCGGCCGGTGCCACGTCCTCGACCGGCAGGCCACGACGGGCCGCGACGGCCTCCGGGGACTCGAGCCCCTTCAGCGCCGCCACCGTGGCGTGCACGATGTTGATGGGGTTGGACGAGCCGAGGCTCTTGGAGAGCACGTCGTGGATGCCCGCGCACTCCAGTACGGCACGCACCGGGCCACCGGCGATGACGCCCGTACCGGCGGACGCCGGCTTGAGCAGCACCACACCGGCCGCGGCCTCACCCTGGATCGGGTGCGGGATCGACTGGCCGATCCGCGGCACCTTGAAGAAGTGCTTCTTGGCCTCCTCGACGCCCTTGGCGATCGCCGCGGGCACCTCCTTGGCCTTTCCGTAGCCCACGCCGACCGTGCCGTCGCCGTCGCCCACGATCACCAGGGCGGTGAAGCTGAAGCGACGACCACCCTTCACGACCTTGGCGACGCGGTTGATCGCGACGACCCGCTCGAGGTGCGGGGTCTTCTCGACGGGCGCGTTTCCGCGGCCGCCCTCACGGCGGTTGTCGCGGCGACCACCCTCGTTGCCACCGGACCCGCCGCCACGGCGCTGTTGACCTGGCATCAGCAGCCTTCCTTATCTCTCGTGACGGGGTTTCTAGAACTCGAGCCCGGCTTCGCGGGCGGCGTCGGCAAGCGCGGCGACCCGCCCCGCGTACCGGTTGCCACCACGGTCGAAGACGACCTTGGACACACCGGCGGCCTTGGCCCGCTCGGCGAGCAGGCTGCCGACCTTGCCGGCCAGGGCGCTCTTGTCGCCCTCCGCACCGCGCAGCGACGCGTCCAGGGTCGAGGCCGACGCCAGGGTGTGACCCTTGGTGTCGTCGACGATCTGGGCGACCATGTGCCGCAGCGAGCGGGTGACCACCAGGCGGGGACGCTCGGCGGTGCCGCTGACGTTCTTGCGGACCCGGAAGTGTCGACGCGCACGGCCGACGGCGCGCTTGGCGGCGACGCCGCGGCGGCGCTTGAGCAGCGTGGCGCTCACTTCTTACCTGCCTTTCCGGCCTTGCGGCGGATGACCTCGCCCTGGTACTTGACACCCTTGCCCTTGTAGGGCTCCGGCGGGCGGATCTTCCGGATGTTGGCGGCGACCTCACCGACCTGCTGCTTGTCGATGCCGGCCACGTGGAACAGCGTCGGCCGCTCCACCGTGAAGGTGATGCCGTCCGGCGCGGGGACCAGGACCGGGTGCGAGAACCCGAGCGCGAACTCCAGGTCCTTGCCCTTGGCGGTGACCCGGTAACCGGTGCCGGCGATCTCCAGGCTCTTGCGGTAGCCCTCGGTGACCCCGACGATCATGTTGGCGACCAGGGTACGGCTCAGGCCGTGCAGCTCCTTGGCCTTGCGCTCGTCGTTCGGCCGGTTGACGTGCAGCTGGCCGTCCTCGCCCCGCTCCGCGGAGATCGGCTCGGCGAGCGTGTGGGACAGCTCGCCCTTGGGGCCCTTGACCTTGACGGTCTGGCCCTCGATCGTGATGTCGACGCCGGAAGGCACCGGGATCGACTTACGTCCAATACGCGACATTTCTACCTGTCTCCCGTTACCAGACGAAGGCGAGGACTTCCCCGCCAACGCTCCGCTTGCGGGCCTGCCGGTCGGTGAGCAGCCCCTGGGACGTCGAAATGATCGCCACGCCCAGCCCGCCGAGCACCCGCGGGAGCCCGTCCGACTTGGCGTACACCCGGAGACCGGGCTTGGACACGCGCTTGATGCCGGCCAGGCTCCGCTCCCGGTTCTGGCCGTACTTCAGCTCGACGACCAGTCGCTTGCCGACGGCACCCTCTTCGGGCTCCTCGACCGCCCAGGTGGCGATGTAACCCTCGGCCTTGAGGACCTCGGCGATGTTCGCCTTGATCTTCGAGTAGGGCATCGTCACCCGGTCGTGGTACGCCTGGTTGGCGTTCCGCAGACGCGTGAGCATGTCTGCGATCGGGTCGGTCATCGTCATGAAATTCGTCAACCTTTCTCGCCGGGGTTCCCCGGGCACGGCCCGGGGCCTACGGCGAAGAGACAGTTCAGCTGACGCGCGGAGCGCGCCGGGCTATTACCAGGAAGCCTTGGACACGCCGGGCAGCTCACCGCGGTGGGCCATCTCCCGGATGCACACCCGGCAGAGGCCGAACTTGCGGTAGACCGCCTTCGGACGCCCGCACCGCTGGCAGCGGGTGTACGCGCGAACCGAGAACTTCGGCTTCGCGGCGGCCTTGAGGATCAGCGCCTTCTTGGCCATCTCAGTTCTCCTTGAACGGGAAGCCCAGGAGCTTGAGCAGCGCCCGGCCCTCGTCGTCGGTCGTGGCGGTCGTGACCACCGTGATGTCCATGCCCCGCTGGCGATCGATCCTGTCCTGGTCGATCTCGTGGAACACCGACTGCTCGGTCAGACCGAACGTGTAGTTGCCGTGCCCGTCGAGCTTGCGTCCGTCCAGACCGCGGAAGTCACGGATACGCGGCAGCGCGATCGACAGCAGCCGGTCCAGGAACTCCCACATCCGGTCGCCGCGCAGGGTCACCTTCGCGCCGATCGGCATGCCCTCACGCAGCTTGAACTGCGCGATCGACTTGGTGGCCCGACGCACCTGCGGCTTCTGGCCGGTGATCGTGGCCAGGTCGCGGACGGCGCCGTCGATCAGCTTGGCGTCGCGGGCAGCCTCGCCCACGCCCATGTTGACGACGATCTTGACCAGCCGCGGCACCTGCATGGGGTTGCCGTAGCTGTGCTGCTCCTGCAGCTTGGCCACGATCTCGTTGCGGTACCGCTCCTTGAGGCGCGGCAGGGTCTTGGTTTCGGTAGCCGTGGTCATCACAGGTCCTTACCGGTGCTACGCGCGATGCGGACCTTCTGGCCGTTGTCGTCGAACCGGTAGCCGACCCGGGTCGGGTTCCCGTCGGAGTCCAGGACCTGCACGTTCGAGACGTGGATCGGGGCCTCCTGGGTGACGATGCCACCGGTCTTGGCGCCGCGCTGGGTGGTGCTGACTCGGGTGTGCTTCTTGACCCGGTTCACGCCTTCGACGAGGACCTTGTCCTGCCGCGGGTAGGCCGCGATGACCTTGCCCTTGGCACCCTTGTCCTTGCCGGCGATGACGATGACCGTGTCGCCCTTCTTGACCTTCACGGTCACAACACCTCCGGCGCGAGGGAAATGATCTTCATGAACCGCTTGTCCCGCAGCTCGCGGCCCACCGGGCCGAAGATGCGGGTCCCGCGCGGGTCCCCGCCGTCCTTGATGATGACGGCGGCGTTCTCGTCGAAACGGATGTACGAGCCGTCCGGCCGCCGCCTCTCCTTGGCGGTGCGGACGACGACGGCCTTGACGACGTCGCCCTTCTTGACACCGGCACCCGGGATCGCGTCCTTGACGGTGGCCACGATGACGTCGCCGATGCTCGCGTAGCGCCGACCGGAGCCACCGAGAACCCGGATGCACAGGATCTCCCGGGCACCCGTGTTGTCGGCGACGCGCAGTCGCGACTCCTGCTGAATCACGTCTATCTCCTATGTCTGCCGGTTCTCCGGCCGCCCTCGCGGACGGCCGGAGCCTGGCGGAACCTGCGCCCGACCGAAACCGGCCGAGCTCGAGCCTTCGCTACTTGGCCTTCTCGAGGATCTCCACGATCCGCCAACGCTTGGTGGCGGACAGCGGCCGGGTCTCCATGATCAGGACCCGGTCACCGATGCCGGCAGCGTTCTGCTCGTCGTGGACCTTCAGCTTGCTGGTACGGCGCATGATCTTGCCGTACAGCGCGTGCTTGACCCGGTCCTCGACCTCGACCACGACGGTCTTGTCCATCTTGTCGCTGACCACCAGGCCCTCACGGACCTTACGGCGGGCCCGCACGGTGGTGGCGGTGTTCTCGGTCTCACTCATGATGCAGTCACCTCAGTCGGCGCGGCCGAGAGACCCAGCTCGCGCTCACGCATGATCGTGTAGATCCGGGCGATCTCCCGACGGATGACCTGCAGCCGCCGGTTGTTGTCCAGCTGCCCGGTTGCGGCCTGCACGCGGAGGTTGAACAGCTCCGCCTTGGCCTCCCGCAGCTTCGCGACCAGGTCCTCGTCGGAGAGGTCGCGCAGCTCGGCTGCCTTAACGCCCGCTGCCATCAGCCTTCCACCCCTTCGCGCGTCACGATGCGGCACTTCATCGGGAGCTTGTGGATCGCGCGACGCATCGCCTCTCGCGCGATCTGCTCGTTGGGGAAGGACATCTCGAAGAGAACCCGCCCCGGCTTGACGTTCGCGACCCACCACTCGGGCGAGCCCTTGCCGGAACCCATCCGGGTTTCGGCCGGCTTCTTGGTGAGGGCCTGGTCCGGGAAGACCGTGATCCACACCTTGCCGCCACGCTTGATGTGCCGGGTCATGGCGATACGTGCCGACTCGATCTGCCGGTTGGTCACGTACGCCGGCTCGAGAGCCTGGATTCCGAACTCGCCGAACACCACCCGGTTACCGCCCTTGGACGCGCCGTGGCGGTCCGGGTGGTGCGGCTTGCGGAAGCCCTTCGGGGGCTTGCGCGGCATCAGCATCTGTCAGCCCTCCTGCTGCGTTTCTGCCGGCTGGGTGGCGGCCGCGGCGACAGCGGAGC
>NZ_JBMDWU010000465.1:0-4700 GCF_048594385.1 Micromonospora sp.
ATCTGGTTGAGGGTGGCGACCGCCCGGTCGTACCCGGGTCCGCCCCTACGACGGGCAGTTGTGCCAGGAGGCGTCGGCGGCGGGACGGCTGCCCGTGGGCGTGCACGCCGTACCCCGGCCGGCCGACGACCCGGACGGCGCGCGGGTCGCGGCGGAGCTGGCCACGCGACTGGCCGGGTCGCCGTTCGACCACGCCGTCGAGTATCCGCTGCGGGTCGCGCTGGTCACCGTGGCCGACACGGTACGGCAGGTCGTGCTGGTGTTCAGCCACTGCGCCGTCGACTTCCACGCGGCGGCCACCGTGCTGCGGGACCTGCGTCTGCTGCTGCTGCGCGGGACGGTCGACGACCCACCCGGTCTCCAGTCGCTGGACGTCGCCGGGCAGGAGCGCACGGTGCAGCAGCGGCGGTCGCAGCGGGCGGTGGCGTACTGGCTGCGGCAGTTCCCCGGCCTGCCGATGACCCTGGCCGACCCGGTCGGGGCCGGTCCGGGGCCCCGCTACCGGCAGGGTTCGCTGGTCTCCCCGGCGGTGCTGCACGCGACCCGGCTGGTCGCCGCCCGGTACGGCGTCAGCACGTCCACCGCCCTGCTCGCCGCGACCGCCGCCGTGCTCTGCGGCGACACCGGGCAGGACGCCTGCGGCATCGTGGTGATGGCCAACAACCGGTTCCCACCCGGGTACGACCGGGCGGTCGCCACCCTCAACCAGATCGGGCTGTGCCGGCTCGACCTGACCGGGCGGCCCGACTTCGGCACCCTGCTGGCCCGGGCCGGACGGGCGGGCCTGGACGCCTACCGGCACGCCTACTACGACCCGGTGGAGTTCGAGCGGGCGTTCACCGGGCGGGGCGACGACCACCGCAGCGTGCTGGCCCCGCTGTGCTACCTCAACGACACCCGGCTCGCCCCCGAGGTGCACCCGGGGGTGGCCGGCCCGGACGAGGCGGCCCTGCGGGCGATGGTGGCACCGGACGGGGTGCGCTGGGTGGGGGAGCTGGACCGGTTCGCGTGGCGCTGCCGGGTGCAGGTGCGCGACGCCCCCGGCGCGGTGGAACTGGCCGTCACCGCCGACACCCGCTACCTGCCGGTGGAGCGGGCCGCGCGGCTGCTGACCGGCGTGGAGGCGCTGCTGGTCGAGGCCGCCTTCCACGACGTGCGCTGGCCGTGGTCCCCGGCGGGGTGAGGGTGGCCCTGAGGCCCGGCGGGACACCCTCACCCCTACGGCCGGGCTGCCGGTGACCGTGCTCCCGGACTTCGTGATCCGGTACGTCTTCTGCGTGCCGCTCCAGAAGTGGAAGGTCAGCGTGACCGGGCCGTCGTTGACCTCGGCGAAGAACTCCGGCTTCAGCAGGATGGTGTTGGCGGTGTAGTCGGGCTGGAAGTGCGTCCAGAACTCCTTGTAGGAGGTCCAGTTGGCCGGCCCGGCGCCGCTGCCGTCGGCGTACTTCGCCTCCATGGTGGCGAGCTGGTCACCCCGGAACTGGGTGGGGACGGCGAACGAGGCGGTCGTCCCGCTGGCCGCCGACTGGGTCGGCGGGTCGTACGAGATGATGCTGATCTGCCACGGCACGCCCTGGGAGAAGCGGGCTTCGATGGTGGCGTTGACCCCGGCGGCGCGGTTGCCGGCGAGCCGGGTCAGCGCCGACGCGGTCAGGGTCAGCGTGCTGCCCGAGACGGTGTAGTCGGTGCCGGCGACCAGGTTGGTGCCGCCCTGCCGCAGGCCCTGCAACGACGCGCCGTTGAGGTTGAGGGTGAGCGATCTGCCGGTGATGGTGCCGCTGCGCGGCAGGTAGACCTGGTCGGTGGAGGCGGTGGCCGAGCGGGTGGTGAGGTTCGCCTTCATCAGGTCGTAGATGCCCTGGTCGCGCCATTGCAGGGTGGTGCGGTTGAGGAACGAGCCGGCGTCCCAGAGCATCGTGGTGAGGTTGCGGGTGCGGGCGTGGTAGCCGACGGCCTCGAAGAACTTCAGCAGTTCACCGCGTTCGATGATGCCGGGCCGGGTGTAGTCGTAGCTGAGCAGCGCCCACTCCCCGATGATCACCGGGATGCCCCGGGCGACGAACGACGCGCGGGCCCGCTCGAAGGTGCCGACCAGGTCCTGTTCGACGTTGCTGTCGTAGCGGGTGCCCCCGGCGATGTTCACGCTGAACGGCCAGTACCCGTAGAAGTGGATGGTCGCGGCGATGTTGGGGTCGCGCAGCTGGCTGATCGTGGTGTTCAGCGCGTCCATCCGGGCCTGCTCGCCGCTGGTGTGCAGGGTGGGTAGCACCAGCAGCCGGGTGGCGTTGCCGCCGCCGGACTGGCGGATCAGGCGGACGAACGCCAGGTGCAGCTCCCGCAGCACCTCGTCGCCCTGGGCGTCGTCGGCGGTGCCGGTG
Organism: Micromonospora sp.; assembly: GCF_048594385.1. Lineage (NCBI taxonomy): Bacteria > Bacillati > Actinomycetota > Actinomycetes > Micromonosporales > Micromonosporaceae > Micromonospora > Micromonospora sp. The sequence goes on from NZ_JBMDWU010000465.1 coordinate 2,379, forward strand.
AACTGCGGCTCGTTGATGTTCTCGAACACCAGCTTGGCCGGGTGGTCGCGGAACGTGGTGGCGATCTGGGTCCACAGAGCGGTGTAGCGGTTCCTGACGGTGGTGCGGTCGCCCGGGTAGCCGTTGAGCCACTGCCACGAGTCGTGGTGCAGGTTGATCATCACGTAGAAGCCCTCGGCCAGCGACCAGTCGACCACCTGGCGGACCCGGGCCAACCAGACCGGGTCGATGGTGTACGTCGGGGCCGGCCCGGTGTGGTCGGTCCAGGTCACCGGGAGGCGGATGCTGCGGTAGCCCTGCGAACGCACCTGCCGCAGCAGGGCCTGGGTGGTCAGCGGGTTGCCCCACGCGGTCTCGTCGGGGATCGCGTCGAGGGTGTTGCCCAGGTTCCAGCCGGGCTGCATCGCGGCCACCGCCGCCATCGGGTCGCCACCGGGTGACGGCGACGGCGAGATCGTGGGGGAGGGGGAGACCGTCGGGGACGGCGGCGCGGTGGTGCCGGTGGGCGTCGGCGTGCCCACACCCCCGGTGCAGGCGACCCCGTTGAGGGTGAACGAGGTCGGCACCGGGTTGCTGCCGGTCCACGACCCGTTGAAGCCGAAGGAGACGGTGCCGTTGGTGGCGATCGCCGCGTTGTAGCTGAGGTTCTTCGCGGTGACCTGGTCGCCTGCGGCGGTGGTCGTCGCGTTCCACGCCTGGGTGACGCGCTGGCCGGCCGGGAAGGTCCAGGCCAGGCTCCAGCCGTTGACCGGGTCGCCGAGGTTGGTGACCTGGACGTCGGCGTTGAAACCGCCCTGCCACTGGGCCGGCACGGTGTACGCCACCCGGCAGCCGGCGGCGGCCTGGGCGTTGCCGGCGACCATCAGGCCCGCCAGGAGCAGCGCGGCGAGGGTGCCGGCGAGCAGGCCGGCCCGTTGTCGCATTCGTCGGAGGTGCTGGGTACTCATCAGGGGAACTCCTCGCCGGGATGACACCGGTGGGTGGGGGTTGGTGGGACGTCGCCCCGGCCGGGTGGCCCCGGCCGGCCCGACGTCGACCGGGTCGGGGGTGGGCCACGGCGTCGTGCCGACGTGACCGGGGGTCGGATGGCCGTCCGGCGGCCCGGCCGCAACGGGGCGGGTGTGGACGCTGCCCGGGGCGTCCACGGTGAGTGGCGAGGCTCCCGCCTGGAAACGATCGGACAACTTTCCTGGAAAGTTTCCGTCGCAGACCTTACAAGTATCGGTCGACGTGCGTCAATGACCGGGTGTGTCCCCGCCCTGGGGCCCACCCGATGGCGATGACCTGCCGCTCGACCCGGCGTGCTCACGGAACACGGTCACTGGGCGAGGGAAAGTTTCCGTCCCGGCGGTACCCGCACCCGGAGAGCGGACATCGAGGGTCGGGTTATCCTGGTTCCCCCTGAACGATGCCGGCGGTCCCCGCGGCGGTGCCGGCGGCCCGGTCGCGTGTGGAGCCGTCGGCGTGACCGGCAGCCACCGCCGGGGAGGAGGCCGGGTTGAGTCACGTCGAGTCGGGCGGGCCGGGCGGCGACCTGGCGTCGCTCGCCGATCCCGGCAGACCCGTGACGATCGCGGCGATCGCCGCGTCGGCCGGTGTGTCGGTGCCGACCGTGTCGAAAGTGATCAACGGCCGGTCCGGCGTCGCGGCGGACACCCGGGCCCGGGTCGAGGCGGCGATCAGCCGGCACGGCTACCGCAGGGCCGCCCCCGTCACCCGCAGCAACATGATGGAACTGGTCTTCGACGAGATCGAGGACATGTGGGGCCTGGAGATCATCCGGGGGGTCGAGCGGGTGGCCCGGCAGCACCGCGTCGGCGTCGTCCTCACCGAGTTCGGGCCGCAGCGCAACGCGATCCGGTACTGGATCGACGACACCCTCGCCCGACGGCCGGACTGCCTGGTCATGGTGGCCCAGCTGGACGCGGAACAGCACCGGTTGCTACGCGCCCGGGGCATCCCGTTCGTGGTCTTCGACCCCACCACCGAGCTGCCCGAGGACGTCCCGTTCGTCGGCGCGACGAACTGGGCCGGCGGCCGGTCGGCCACCCGCCACCTGATCGGGCTCGGCCACCGGCGGATCGCGATGGTCGCCGGCCCGGAACACGTCCTGTGCTGCCGGGCCCGGCTCGACGGCTACCGCTCCGCCCTGGAGGCCGCCGGGTTGCCGGTGGCGTCCGACCTGGTCCGGCACGCCGGCCTGACCGACGCCGACGGCCGGGCCGCCGCCCTCGACCTGCTCCGTCGCCCCGACCGCCCGACGGCGGTGTGCACCGGCAACGACCTGCAGGCCGTCGGGGTCTACCAGGCCGCCCGCACGCT
>NZ_JBMDWU010000466.1:0-2438 GCF_048594385.1 Micromonospora sp.
GGGTCTCAGTCGGTGCGGGTCGCGCCCGTCAGAGCTGGATGGTCTGACAGTCGTCCAGCAGCTTCTCCGCCGCGGTCAGCGCGCTCTGCGCGGCCACCGTGGCGGCCTGGGCCGTGGTCACCTGCTGCTGCGCTGCGGCCAGCGCCTCCGAGGCACCTTTGACGCCCGCGGTTGCGGCTGCACTGACGCTGAGGGCCGCGCCGTACGCCGTCTGCGCCGCCAGGAGGGTGGCCCTGGCGGCCTTGAGCCTCTTCCTGGCCTTCTTCACCTTCGCCCGGTCGCCCGACTTCTTGGCCTTGGCCAGCTTCTTGTCGGCCCCGGTCACGGCGGCACCGGCGGCGTCCAGCGCAGCCTTCGCCGGGCCCACCGCCTGCTGCGCGGCGGCCGACTTCTGCTGCGCGGTCGTCAGGTCCGCGGCTGCTTTCGTGACCGCCGCCTGGCCGGCCGCGAGGGCTGCGCCGGTCTTCGCCAGGTCGGCCTCCGCCGCCGTCACCGCCGCCTTCTCGCTCGTGCAGTCGCGGACGGTGAGCGTGAGCTTGGCGCCGGTCACCGAGCCGGTGTCACCGGCACAGCTGTCGGTGATCCGCAGGGTCCAGGTCCCGTTGACCTGCTGCACCGGGAGGAAGTCGTCGTAGATGTAGGTCTGGGCGCCGGTGGCCCCCGGCGCCCCACCGGGCTCGCTGGTGCGGTAGACGCCCGACGGGATCGGGCTGCCCCCGTCCGCCGCTGTCGCCGCCGCCCACCAGTCGCCTTGCGCGGAGTCGGTGAACGAGTACGGTCCGCCCAGGTCGCTGTCGTCACCCCCGCCGGTCGCGCTGATCGAGCCGGTGCGCGAGAACAGCACCGCGCTGGCCGCTCCGCCGGGGGCGATGAGTGTCACCGTGACGTCCCCGGCGTAGGGGTGAGTGAGGAGCAGGTCGCTGACCTTGACGACGTAGGCCGTCTGCCCGGCGACGCCCGAGACGTCGAAGGTCACGTCGCGCGGCGAGCCGGGCGTCCCGCACGTCCCGCCGTCGGGGATCGCGCCGAAGCCGGTCCCTGTGAACGTCGTGGTGGTGTCGGCCGCCTGCGCGCTGCCCGGCGTGGTCACGGCCAGCAGGCCGGCGAGCACGGCGGTCAGGCCGAGCAGGGCGTTGGTGCGACGCGGCATGAGGGACTCCTCGGTCGGTGGTGCCTCCGACGCTAGGGAGCCGGTGCCGGGCCGCGGCATGGCCCGATGGGGCCATGGACGGGCCCTACTGCCGCCGCTCGTACCGCCGCGGCAGCAGCCGCTCCGGCACCTCCCCGAGGGGCACGTACTCGCACGTGAACTCCCCGTCGTAGCCGAACAGGAACCCGAACACCGGGTTGGAGACCACCAGGTCGACGCGGAAGACACCCGCGGCGTCGTCGTACCGCTCGCGCAGCTCGGCCACCCCGCTGAACAGCATCGGGAACCGGAAGCCGACCGGCCCCTCGTAGAACCGCTGCGCGCCGGTGCGGATGAGCAGGCTGCCGTCGGGCTCGGCGCGCAGCTCGAGGTCGACGGCGAGGTGCTGGTGGCTGCCGAGGTAGTCCAGCACGTGGCCGGCGTCGGCGCGGACCATCGTCGCGTCGAAGCGGCGGGTGCGGCGGCCGAGGCGGTACTCGCGCACGAAGGTGATCGCCTCGCGCCCGAGCGGGTCGCGGTAGGGGTGGTTGTGGATGGTGAAGGGGACGTCGGTGCCGACGTCGGGGACCAGGATGTTGCGCATCCGGCCGAGCTGGAGGAACGGCACGGTCCACCAGGGGCCGCGGCGGACGCGGTGCATGGTGCCGCGGCCGACGCAGGCGTAGCCGGCGTCCAGGCCGACGCCGAAGCGGCGCTGGAGCTCGGGGTGCAGCCGGGCGAAGTCGGCGCCCATCGCCTCGGCGAAGATCGCGGTCACGGGGCCTCCAGGTCGGCGAGGGGGGCCGGTGCATCGGCCATGACGTCGCGCTGGGGCGGGCGCCGGCGGCAGCGTACGGCGCGGGGCCGGTCGGGCCGCCAGAGCCAGAGCACCGAGTGCCACGGCCAGCGCTCCGGCTCCTCGCCGCGCTCGGCCCAGATCCGCAGCCGGTCGAAGCTCCACGCGGTCAGCCAGCCGATGAGCCGGCGCAGCACGAGTCGGTCGGCGAGGGCACCCCAGCCGGGCCGGTAGTCGTAGCCGGTCGTGAACCGCACGCCGTCCGGGGTGGGCTCGTAGCGCCACCAGCCCTGCCCGTCGCCCAGCGGCGAGAGCCGGTCGGGGGTGCCGAAGCGCAGCGCGGAGGTGCAGGTGCCGTCGGGGCGGCGGCGTTCCCCCACCGACGTACCGGTGCCGGCCAGCGTGTGCAGCGGCAGCCGCAGCTCGTAGCGGAACCGCTGCCCGCCACCGGCCAGCGGCTCGATCGGCGTGATCGAGGAGAAGCGGGCGTCCCAGCGCGGGTGCAGGTCGGTG
>NZ_JBMDWU010000467.1:0-3543 GCF_048594385.1 Micromonospora sp.
CCCCCCACCGGGCCGCCCTCCCCCCGCGGGTCTCGGGGGGCCGGCCGGGGGCCCCCCCCGCTTCAACGCCCCACCCGGGGTCGGTCAACGCCCACCCGGGGTCGATCAACGCCCGCCCGGCGGCCGGGTCAGTCGTCGGAGGGGATCGGGTCGTCGTACTCGCCGGCCGGGCCGGTCAGCAGGGTGCCGCCCACCATCGGCCAGGCGTTCGGCCGGCAGCCGTGCAGGCCGAGGGTCTGCTGCTGCATCACCGGGGCCGGCCCGCCCGCCGCCGGACACCGTTCGTGCCCCCGGCCCAGCCGGTGCCCCACCTCGTGGTTGAGCACGTACGCCCGGTAGGTGCCGAGGTCACCCCGGAAGTCGGGAACGCCCCGGGCCCAGCGCGCCACGTTGATCACCACCCGGTCGCCGTTGCGGCAGGAGGTGTACCGGTCGGAGGTGTCCCCGCACAACTCACCCCGGGTGACCGGGGTGGTCAGCAGCACGGTGAAGTCGGCCGGGCTGTCGCCGCCGACCCGTTGCAGCCGCCACCGGCCGTCGGCGGTCCAGCCCCGGCGGTCGGCGAGCACCACCGCCACCTCCCGCCCGAACCGCTCCGGGTCGACGTCGTCGATGCCGCCCTCCACCGCCACCCGGTAGCGCAGGAGCTGCCCACCGCTCCCGGCCACCGCACCCTGCGCGGTCGCCGTCCGCCAGGTGCCGGTCCCCCGCTGCGGGTAGCGCAGCGCCGCCGGGGCGGGCTTGGCGGCGGGGGGCACGGCGGAGGAGAGCGGGGCCGGCGCCTGCTCCCCGGGCGGCACCGGCGGCACCGCCGCGTTGGCCGGCCGGAGCGGTTCCCGCCGTACGTCGCCGACGAGGGCGCCCAGGTCGACGCCCTGCCGCTGGGCCACCACCGCACCACCGGCGGCCAGCGCGGCCACCACCAGCACCGCCGTCAGGACGCCGGCCGGGGTCACGCCCCGCCGTCGTCCCCGGTGCCGGCCGCGGTCGACGGACTCGCTCACCGTCAGGGTGCTCACCGTTCGCCTCCTGTGTCCACCCGGGTCCACTCCGGGCAGGAGTACGGGCGCGGGCGACGAACGGATGAGTGGCCGGCAGGGGCAATCCGGGCCCGGGTACCGTTGCCGGGCAGACACTCCCGACGATCCGGACACCACCCGGGCCGTCGTCCCCCAGGAAGGACCACAGGTGCCGGACGCCGACGCCCTCATCACCGCCGCGGTCGCGGCGGTGCGCGGCACCGACGTACGCGACGCGGAGCGGAACCTGGACCGGCTGGTGGTCGGCAGCGCCCCGGCGCGGGCCGGCGACGACGGCGGCCGGGACGTCCCCGCCGGGCCGGCGGCGGTGGACGCCGCGCTGCTGCGCCGGCTCGTCGCCGCCGTGCACCGGCTCTGGCCCCGGGGCTGGCAGCCGGCCGATGTCGCCCGGATCGTGGCCCGCCGGCTCGGCGCACGCCCCGGCCGGCTGGTCGTCGACGCGCTCGCCGCCGACCGGGCGGCCCGGCCCGGCCCGGTGCCGCAGTGGTGGGACGACCAGCTGACCGACCTGGACGCCCGGGTCCGTTGGGACGACGACGCGGGCTGGCTGGGCGGGTGGGCGGCCCGCGAGGGCACGGACCGGATCGCCGCCCTGCGTGACGCGGTCGAGGTGCTGGCACTGCTGGCCGGACTGCCGCCGGTCGCGGTGCTGCGCCCACCGCCCGGCGGTGTCGGTGCCACGCCCGTGACCGGGCCGTCCGGGCCGTCCGGCTCCCGCGTCCTCGACCGGGTACGCGCGCTGCTGGCCAAGGCGGAGTCCACCACCTTCCCCGCCGAGGCGGAGGCGTTCACCGGGAAGGCGCAGGAGTTGATCGCCCGGCACAGCCTGGAACGGGCGCTGGTCGAGTCGACGGCCGCCCACCCGGACCAGCCCGGCGGGGTCCGGATCAGCACCGACGCCCCGTACGCGGGCGCGAAGGCGCTGCTGGTGCAGGAGGTGGCGGCGGCGAACCGGTGCGAGTCGGTATGGTCCGACGATCTCGGCTTCGCCACCGTGCTCGGCTTCCCCGCCGACCTGGAGGCGGTCGAACTGCTGCACACCTCGCTGCTGGTGCAGGCCACCGCCGCGATGCTGCGCGGCCGGCGGGAACGGCGCGGCGGCGGCCGGCGGACCAGGGCGTACGACGAGGCTTTCCTGCACGCCTTCGCCCGGCGCATCGGTGAGCGGCTGCGGGCCGCGACCGACGCGGCGGACCGGCAGGCGGCCCAGGACACCGGGGCGGACCGCCTGCTGCCGGTGCTCGCGGCCCGCTCCGGCGCGGTACGGGAACGGATGGACACCCTCTTCCCCGGTGTCACCAGGGCCCGGCTGACCGTGCGGGACGCCGAGGGCTGGCAGTCCGGCACCTCGGCCGCCGACCGGGCCTCGCTCGCCGGCGGCACGTCGCCGTCGCGCCCGCTGCCCGGTCGACGCTGAGCTGCCCGGTCGACGCTGAGCCGTCGCGGTAGGGCCCCGACGGCCGTGACGCCGGCTCAGACGTGGCAGTCGCGGGTGAGCCGGGGCGGGATGTCGACGAAGTCGGTGCCCATCCAGCTCGCCGGGCTCTTGGCCGCCGCCCCAGAGTCGATCTTCGTGGCGGTCTCCTGGACCAGCTTCTTGATCCGGTCGTCCTGCGCCTTGCGGGCCTGCGCGCGGACGTCGTCGGCGAGCCGGCTCAGCCGCCCCTTGAGCTTGCCGTTGAGCTGTTCCGGGGTGAGTTCCTCGCGGGTGGCGTCGACCGAGTCGGCGGCGATCTGCCGGCTGCCATCGATGATCAACTGATCGACGGCGCGGCAGACCTGCGCGGTGTTCGCGGCGGTGCCGGCGCTCGGTCCGGTGCTCTCCGGGGCGGTGGTGGTCGACGCCTCCGGTGTGGGTTCCCCGGTGGTGGCGGTGGCCGACGGGCCGGGTGCGGCGTCGGTGCCGGCCTCCTCGTCCGAGCAGCCGGTGGCGAGGACGGCGAGGACGGCAAGGGTGAGTGCGGTGGCGGAGCGGCGATGCATCGACTTTCCCCGTTCGGTGTGACGGCCGTACCGCGACACGATGCCGCACGGGTGGGCGGGAAATCGAATCGGCGGGCACCGGCGGGCCCGGACACGCGTCACGCCGGCCCGACGGGGTCGGTCCGGCGTGACGGTGGTGCGGTTCAGCTCTTGAAGGCGTCCTTGACCTTCTCGGCGGCCTGCTTGAGGCTGGACTTGGCCTGGTCGTTGCGGCCCTCGGCCTCAAGGCGCTCGTTGTCGGTCGCCCGGCCAACGCCTTCCTTGATCTTGCCGGCGGTGTTCTCGGTCGTGTTGCCGATCTTGTCGTCGAACCCCATGAGAGCCTCCCGATGTGAGCATGTCGTTCCAACGACCTTCAACTACCCCCGCCCCCCGTCCCCAAAACACCCCCGCCACCGGCCCCAGCCCGATGACCAAGAGGTGCGGGTCACCCCGGGGCCCGCCGGTGTCGCGGACCACGTGATAAACAAGGGGGTGGGGGGGGGGGGGGGGTGGGGGGGTTGCGGCGGCGGCGGAGGCT
>NZ_JBMDWU010000468.1:0-2603 GCF_048594385.1 Micromonospora sp.
CCGGCACAGCAGATGGCCGACGTCCGCCGCCGGCTCGCGCACACCCACGGTCGAGTCTTCGAGTTGGCCGGACAGACCGTCGCCGCGGTGCCGACACCGGTTCAGCTGCAACGGATGTCGGTGTTCCCCGGGTTGACCGGGGAGAAGATCGACCGGCTGAACGGGATCGCCCGGGCGGCCGCGCGCGGCACCCTCGACGCGGCCCGTCTGCAACGCCTGGGCCCGACGGCGACCGACGCCGAGATGCAACACCTCAAGGGGATCGGCCCGTTCTACGCCTCGCTCATCACCATCCGCGCGGCCGGTTTCGCCGACGTCCCGCCGGCCGACGAGCCGATCGTCCGCGAGCTGGTGACGCAGCTCTACCACTTGCCGCAGCGGTGCACGCGCGAGCAGTTCCTCAAGATCTCCGAAGGGTGGCGGCCCTACCGGACGTGGGCCGCCGTGCTGATCCGGGCGGTCTCGAGCCGCCTCGGTGCAGCGCCCCCGCGAGAGCGAGGGTTGGCCGCCGAGATGCGCCACCGCCCGGCCCGTCGTGCGCCGGTCGAGCACCGGGCCGAGACTGGCGGCGATCCCGGACGCCGGACCGCCGGCCGCTCCGCGACGACGAGGGAGGCCTCATGCATCCGACCGGCATCACCCCGAACCTGCCTCTGAACCCGGATGCGGAGCAGGCCGAGCGGGCGCGAGAGTTCTATCGGGACTACCTGGGCTTCGCGGTCGAAGAGATGAACCAGGGTTGGGTCATGCGGTTCACGAGCCCGGACGGGCGGGCGTCGGTGCAACTGGTCACCCGCGACGCCTCGGCTGCGGTCGATTCCGATCTGTCGGTACACGTCGGGGACGACGTCGAAGCCGCCTATGCCGAGGCCCAGCGCCGCGGCTACGAGATCGTTCACCCGCTGACCACCGAGCCCTGGGGCGTGCGGCGGTTCTTCGTCCGCGCCCCCAACGGGACGGTGATCAACGTGGTGAGCCACCACGACGACTGAGATGTCCTACGTCCACTGGCTCGGATACAGGGTCTTGATCACTCCGTAGGCGAAGTTCGAGGTCGGAGTGGAGAAGTTGGTGGACTCGTTGGCGACCGCGGCGATGGTGACGTCAGCGTTCGGATCCCGCATCACGACCGTGCTGTAGCCGAGAATCGCGCCGTTGTGCCCCGTGAAGTCGTTGAGCCGCTCGCAGCCCAAGCCGTACCCGAGATTGACCGGCACATTCGGGAAACGGGTGTACTGCAGCCGCAGTGCCTGCGTTTCCGGCTTCAACAGCGAACCACCGGCCAGTTCCGCGCCCCACACCTTCAGATCGGCCAGGGTCGAGATCATCGCTCCGGCGGTGGAGGCGACCGCCGGGTTCACCTCGTTGACGACCTTCGGTGGGTTAGCTGCGTTATCGAAAGGCTTGCTGCCGTCGGAGGTGTCGCCGCCCGGGCGGTAGGCGGTGGGGTGCGGGTCGGGCATGGTCGCGTCGGTTGGGTAGCTCGTACCGGTCAGGCCCACCTTCTTGACCACCTGCTCGGTGATGACCTCGCCGGCCGACTTCCCGCCGGTCTTTTCGAGGATCATCCCCAGCAGCACGTAATTGGAATCGCAGTACTGCAACTGGGCGCCCGGGGCGAAGCTGGGCTGATTGGCCTTGATCAGCGCCACCGTCTGCTCCTCGCTCCAGGCCATCGTCGGGTCGGCGTCGAAGTCGGCGAGGAACTGCGCATTGCTGGTGAAGTCGTAGATGCCGGACTGCATACCCAACAGCTGCTGGATGGTGATCTGCGAGCCGTTGGCGATGCCCGGAACATAGGACTCCAGGACGTCGTCCAGGGCCAGGCTCCCGGCGTCCACCATCTGTAGAACCGCAGTCGCGGTGAACGACTTGGTGATCGAGGCGATGCGGACGTAGTCCTCGGCCCGATAAGGCGCCTTGCTGTCCAGATCGGACACGCCGTACGTGGTCTGCCAGACGTCGTCACCGATCCAGACCGCGGCGGCCATCCCGGTCAGCCCGCTGCTGGTGAAGACCGATCCACCGATCTTGTCCAGGCTGGCTCTGGTCACATCGTCCAGGGAGACCGGACCGATCGCCGCGGAGGACGCCACCGCGGACGAGGCCGACGACGCCGCCGGGGAAGCGGCCGGGCTGCTCGCCCCGCTCGTGGTGCTGCCCGTCGACCCGCTCCCGCCGCCGCACGCGGCCAGCAGACCCAGCGCCCCGGCCGCCCCTCCCAACCGCAGGACCTGCCGACGAGAATAGGCCGTACGCGAACAGGTGACGGCGGCAGCGAGAAGCGTGCGCTGATCAGGTTGAGCCAGGTCCATTCGTGCAGTACACCGGACGCGACCGAAGCGAACCAGGGTGAAAGATCGCGGCCGGCCACCGGGCGAAGAAGCCCGGCGCCGGCCGTGGACGTCAGGACGAGGGCTCGGTACCTGGCTCCCCGGCGTCATCCGAGGCGGCCTCGCCACCATCGGGGGCCTGCCAGACCTCCGACAGCTCCTCGTCGCTGATCGGCACCCCGCCGTAGTCCTCGGTCGCGCCGGCGCGTTCTTCCGCGGCGTCGGAGGCGTCGGGAGTTCGGTCCGGTTCAGTCATGGCGCACCCTCCAC
>NZ_JBMDWU010000469.1:0-26831 GCF_048594385.1 Micromonospora sp.
GGCGTCGGAAACAGGTGACCGTCAGACGGTGTAGAGGACCTTCACGCCGGTGACGGTGGTCGCCGAGACGGCGGTGCCCCGGACGTTGGAGTTGAGGTTGCGCCAGCCGTTGTTGCTGGCCGCCTCGTGCACCATTCCGCCGACCACGGTGTAGATGATCTTCACACCGTTGAAGCTGATCGCGGCGAGGGCGTCGGGGCTGACCCCGGAGATGCCGGAGTTGAGGTTGCGCCAGCCGTTGATGCTGTTCGCCTCGTGCACCCAGCCGCCGACGACCGTGTAGATGTACTTGACGCCGTCCATGCTGATCACGGCGAGGGCGTTGTTGCTGACGCCGGAGATGCCGGTCCACAGGTTGCGCCAGCCGTTGTTGCTGGCCGCCTCGTGCACCAGGCCGCCGACCACGGTGTAGATGATCTTCACGCCGTTGTGGTTGATGGCGGCCAGGGCGTTGGGGCTGACCCCGGAGATGCCGGTGTTCAGGTTCGTCCAGCCGTTGGCGCTGGACGCCTCGTGCACCCAGCCGCCGACCACGGTGTAGATGTACTTCACGCCGCCCACGTTGATCACGGCGAGGGCGTTGTTGCTGACGCCGGAGATGCCGGTCCACAGGTTGCGCCAGCCGGTGTCGCTGGACGCCTCGTACACCAGGCCGTTGTTGACCGTGTAGAGCAGCTTGTTGGTGCCCATGACCATGGCCGCGGTGGCCGAGCCGGTGATGCTGTTGACCGGCAGCATCTGCCAGCCGCTGTGGCTGCCCGACTCGTACACCTGACGGTTGGCGGCCTGGCCGCAGTTCTGGCTGGTCATGTTCCGGGCCGGCGAGGTGGGGCCGGAGATGTAGAGCGGGCCGGTGGACGGGCTGCCGTCGGAGGTGATGCCGGAGGGCACCCCGTTGAAGTACGACTCGGTCTTGACGCCGTCGCGTACCTGCTCGTAGTGCAGGTGCGGACCGGTGGAGTTGCCGGTGCTGCCGACCCGGCCGAGCTGCTGGCCGGTCGACACCCCCTGGCCGGCGGCGACCATCGGCGTCTCGATCATGTGCAGGTAGAGCGTCCGCCACCCGCCGCCGTGTTCGATGATCACGTGCCAGCCGCCGCCGCTGCCCCAGCCGGCGAAGGAGACGGTGCCGCTGGCGGAGGCGAGGATCGGCCGGCCGTTGCTGGCCCCGCCGGTGAAGGTCAGGTCGATGTCGTAGTCGTCGTGACCGTAGTAGGTGGCCATCCGCCACGTCTCGCCGCAGGGCACCGGCATCTGGAAGTTCGGCCGGGGGCCGGCGGCCTGGGCCGGGGTGGTCACGACGGCGGCGGCGCCCGCGAGCGCGAGCACCGCGACGCCGGTGGTCGCGAGCATCAGTCGGGCGGCGGTGCGGAGCCGGGCGAGTGGACCCGTCATGCGCGGTTCCCTCCAAAGTGGATCGTGGGGTTGAAGGATGTCGATCCTACGGGTCCCGAGGTCCGCCCGGAGGGCCCGCGCCGGTGCCGGATCAGCAGAGTGGGTGTCCCTACCGGCCGCCGTTCAGCCGGTGGCGACCGAGACGGCGACGGCCACCATGATCACGGCGATCGTCCCGTCGACGGCCCGCCACGCCGCCGGACGGGCGAGCAGCGGCCCCAGCCGACGGGCACCGAAGCCCAACCCGGTGAACCAGACCAGGCTCGCCGCCGCCGCGCCGGCACCGAACGCCCACCGGTTCGGGTCCTGGTGGGCGACCGTGCCGAGCAGCACCACCGTGTCGAGATAGACGTGCGGGTTGAGGAACGTGAACGCCAGACAGGCCAGCAGCGTCGCCCGCAACGTGGCCGCAGGGCGGTCCAACGGGCTGAGGGCGGCGGGGCGCAGGGCGCGGCGGGCAGCCAGCAGCGCGTACCCGAGCAGGAACGCGACGCCGCCCCCGCGGACGGCGACCAGGACGGCCGGCGTCGCGGTCAGCGCCGCCCCCAGGCCGGCGATGCCGGCGGTCATCAGGGTGGCGTCGGCGGCCACGCAGATCGCCACCACCGGCAGCACGTGCTCCCGGCGCAGCCCCTGGCGCAGCACGAAGGCGTTCTGCGCCCCGATGGCGACGATCAGCGCGAGGGAGAAGCCGAAACCGGCGAGCACGGAACCCATGACGGCCACGCTAGGGCGGTCGCCTGCTGCACTCCAGCTAAAGAATCTGCATCACCGTTAGAATCGCTTATGCCGCTCGACCCGGTCCAGCTCGCGACGTTCCAGGCCGTCGTCACCCACGGCAGCTTCGACGCCGCCGCGCGGGCGATGAACGTCACCCCGTCGGCGGTCAGCCAGCGCATCAAGGCCCTCGAACAGGCCGTCGGGCAGGTGCTCGTCCGCCGTAGCCGGCCGTGCGTGCCGACCGCCGCCGGTGCCCCGCTGGTCCGCCTGGGCGGGCAGGTGGCGCTGCTGGAACAGGAGGCCCTCGACGCGGCGCGCGGCACGCTGGGCGACGGCACCCGCACCCGGGTCGCCGTCGTGGTCAACGCCGACTCCCTCGCCGGCTGGTTCCTGCCGGCCCTGACCGCCGTGCCCGACGTGCTGGCCGACCTGCGCACCGACGACGAGGGGCACACCGCGCGGCTGCTGCGCGACGGCACCGTGATGGCGGCGGTCACCACCGAACGCGTGGCCGTGCAGGGCTGCCGGGTGCTGCGCCTCGGCGCGATGCGCTACCTCGCCGTCGCCGCACCCGCCCTGCACGCCGCATGCTTCGCCGACCGCGACCCCGCCACCGTGTTCCCGACCGCGACGATGATCCGCTTCGACCGCAAGGACACCCTGCAACACCGCTTCGCCCGTACGCTCACCCGCCGCGACGTCGACCCGCCGACGCACTTCGTGCCGGGGACGGCCGCCTTCACCGAGGCGGTCCGGCTCGGCCTCGGCTGGGGCCTGCTCCCCGAAGCCGTCGCCCGCCCCGACCTCGCGGCCGGCCGCCTCGTCGAGATTGCCGCCGGCCGGCACCTCGACGTGCCGCTGTACTGGCAGTACTGGCGACTGGAGTCGACGGCGCTGGCGGCGCTGACGGCGGCGGTCCGGGCCGCCGCGAGCACCGCACTGCGCTGACGGTGAGCGGGGCGGACCCCGTCGGGACGGCGCACGGCGGGCCTCCGCTCAGCCGGCCACCCGCCCGGCGACGAACGTCCTGCGGTACACCTGGGGCGACACTCCACTGAGCCGCTTGAACTGGACCCGGAAGTGCGCCGGTGAGGCGAAACCGACGAGGTGGGCGATTCGGTCGACGCCGTGGTCGGTGCGTTCCAGCAGCTCCTGCGCCCGGCGGACACGCACGGCGGCGACCCACTGCATGGGGGTGCGGCCGGTCTCCTCGTGGAAACGGCGGTTGAGCGTCCGCACGCTGAGTCCGGCCCGGGCGGCCACGTCGGCCAGGGTCAGCCGCTCGTCCGCGTGCGACTCCAACCACTGCAGGACCGGGCCGAGACCCACCCCGGCGGGGTCCACGCCGGGGCGCACGATGAACTGCGCCTGCCCCCCGTCGCGGTGCAGCGGGGCCACGGCCTGCCGGGACGCGTCGGCGGCGACCGCCGCCCCGTGGTCCCGGCGGACCAGGTGCAGGCACATGTCCACGCCCGCGGTCGCCCCGGCGGAGGTGACGAACTGGCCGGTGTCGACGTACAGCACCGCCGGGTCCACCCGGACGGCCGGGTACGTCGCCTGGAACAGTTCGGCGGCGGCCCAGTGCGTGGTGGCCCGCCGCCCGTCGAGCAACCCGGCGGCGGCCAGGGTGAACGCGCCCACGCAGATCGAGGCGATCCGGACGCCGGCGGCGGCAGTCGCCCGCAACGCGTCCAGCACCGCGCCGGGCACCGGCGCGGTCGGGTCGTACCGGCCGGGCACGATGACGGTGTCGGCGTCGGCGAGCGCGTCGAGGCCGTGGTCGACGGCCAGCCGCAGCGGGCCGGCGTCGACCACCGGCCCGCTGCCGCAGACCAGCACCCGGTAGCCGGGCCGGCCGCCCGGCAACCGCACCCGGCCCAGCACCTCGATCGGGGTGGCCAGGTCGAACGCGATCGTGCCCGGGAGCGCCAGGACCAGCACGGTGTGCACGGCGGCACCTCCCCGGGATCGACCACGTGCGGCAAGAAACAGTCGGACCATGGCAATCCTGCCACTGGCCGGGTCGGGCGGCGAGGCCGAGGATCGGTGGCATGTTGGTACAGATCGTGTTGTTCGACGGGTTCGACCCGCTCGACGTCGTCGCGCCCTTCGAGGTCCTCGCCGCCGGCGGCGACACCGTCGGGGGCGCACTGGCCGTGGAACTCGTCTCGGCGCAGGGCCCGAGGGAGGTGGTCAGCGGCACCCGGGGCCTGACGCTGCGGGCGACCGGGACGCTGGACCCGACCCGGTCGGGCTACGTCGTGGTGCCCGGTGCCAGCGGTCCGAGCACCGGCGACCCCGACGAGGGCGTGGTGACCATCCCCGTCCTGCTGGCCCGGTTCGCCGACTCGGCGGCCGTACCGCTGTTGCGCGCCGCCCTCGACAATCCCGACGTGACGATGGCGGCCGTCTGCGGCGGGTCGCTCGCCCTGGCCATGGCCGGCCTGATCGAGGGCCGCCACGCGGTGACCCACCACCTCGGCATGGACGTGCTCGACGCCACCGGCGTACACGCGGTGCCGGCGCGGGTCGTCGACGACGGCGACCTCGTCACCGCGGGCGGCGTCACCTCCGGCCTGGACCTCGGGCTGCACATCCTGGAACGGGAGTTCGGCCCCCGGGTCGCGCACGCCGTGGAAACCCTCTTCGCCTACGAGCGACGCGGCACCGTGTGGCGTGCCGCCGGCCACCTTCCCGTCCCGGTCTGAGGAGAAACGGTGGTACACCCCGTCATCGGCACCTGGGACGTCAGCCTGAAGACCCCCATCGGCACGCTCCGCGCCACCTACGTCTTCCACGACACCGGCGGGGCGCTCACCGGCACCGCGTCGACGGCGGCGGAGACCGTGGCGCTGGCGGCGGTGACCTGCGCCGGCCCCCGGATGACCTGGCGACAGTCGGTGACCCGGCCGATGCGCCTGCACCTCGACTTCGACGTGGTGGTGGACGGCGACACCCTGGCCGGTCACTCCCGGGCGGGTCGGCTGCCCCGCACCGTGGTCACCGGCACCCGCCGTCCATCCGCCAACTGAGGGCCACCGCCCTGCGCAGAACGAGCTTGTCCGGGTCGACGGTCGACGGGGTGAGCCCGGGACCAGGGCCGATGATCTTCGGGCGGTGACCCGGCAGAACGGGGGGAGATCCGTCGAAGCTCATCACGCGCCTCCTGAGGTCGGCTTGAGGTGGGTGGTGGATCAGGCGGCGGGGATGCCGACGACCTCGACGTCGACATCCTCGGTGCGCAGCGCCTTTACCGCCCGGTAGAGCGCCACCTGGGCGAAGGTGAACAGCGTGCCGACGGTGACCGGCCGGCCGCTGCCCAGGGCGATCGCGTAGATCACCTTGCGGGGGCGGAAGTCCGCGCCGATCTCCCGGCCGTTGGGCTGCCGCCGGACCAGCTCGGCCAGTCGCTCCCGGGCGTCCGCCTCGTAACGCAGGGCGTCCACGGAGGCGGCACCCTGGGCGAAGAGGTGGCTCAGCGGTGAGCTGCCGGAGGCGCGCTTGACGTGGATCAGCTCGCCGTCCGGGCCGAGCAGGTCACACGCCTCGATGCCGCGCCGGTGCTGGGCCGTGCGCAGCAGCTTCTTGTCCAGCAGGACCAGGCGGGGGTCGCGGCCGGCGGCGGCCCGGTTGTAGGCGTCCTCGTCGGGCAGGTCGGGCGTCCACGGCGGCAGGGTGATGCCGCAGGGGCGGGCCAGGATCTCGGCGATCTCCTGGTGCAGGAACTCGCGGTGCCGGTCGCCGATCTCGTACCAACCGCCCTCGTGCAGCAGGAGGTGACTCGTGCCGACCGCCACCTCGGCGGTGATCCAGCGGGAGGCCGGCGTCGAGAGCAGCTCCTCGGTGCCGCGCTCGTCGGTGTGCAGGGTGATCCGTCCCCGCTGGAGCCCGGGCCACCGGTCACCGGCGGGTACCCGACGGGTGTGGTCCAGCAGGGCCGGCAGGTTCAGCTCGTCAACGAGCGATGTCCGCCGCCCGGACTTCGGGACCTGGATCCGGTAGGACCGCACCGCTTCGATGTCGTCGACCAAATCGCCGGGGACGGCCATCCCGAGCTGCGCCGGATCCGGCTGACCGAGCCGTGCATCCAGCTCGGCGGTGAGCGCGGGCAGCCGGGGGTCGTGGGGGGAGACCGGCCTGATCTGGGTGACGAAGGCGAGGTCGGCCAGCGGGGACTCCTGCCGGCAGACCCGGTCGATCTCCCGCAGGTCGGCGAGCATCCCGGCGGGCTGCACGGCGAGGTGGATGCGCAGCGCGTCGCCGCCCTCGATCTTGGTGGGCCGGCCGGCGTGGCGGCACACGGTCAGGTTCGGGTTGTGGGCCGGTCCGCTGAGCTGGCCGACGATCTCGCCCCACTTGTCGATGCCGAACCTGCGGATGGGCTGGCCGGCCGGGACGAGGCTGCGGTCGACCCGTCCGGCGGTGCCGATCATCCGCCGCCGTACCTGACGGATCTCGCTGGGCAGTAGCGCCCGGACGGCGAAGGAGACGCCGAACGTCGGGTCAACCACGCCCTGGTCGATCATGTGCCGGCCCAGCGTGCCGTAGGCGAGGGCGTAGGCCCGGTCGTCGACGGCGAGCAGCAGCAGCCCGCCCCCGCTGCTGTGGCCGAGGTCGACCTCACGGCCGGTGAGTGCGGTGAGGACGTCGCACCAGTCGGCACGGGGGCGGGGCACCGTGCCGTGCACCAGCAGGGCGGGCGCTCCGGCGACCTGCCGGGTGTTGACCGGGAAGCCGCTGTCCACCAGGTACCGACGGTTGAGCGCCCTGGTCAGGCCGGCGGCGGTCGGCTCCACCCGGAGCCGGTAGACCGTCGTCAGGTAGGTCTCGGGCGGCGGTGCGGGCATCGGGTGCGCGAAGAGCGGGGGCTGAGTGTTGCCGGGCCTGCGGGAGTCCTCCCGGGCACCGGGGCGCATGCTCGGACCGGTCATCCGGTGGTGCTGGGCGTGACGCATCGTCGATCCCCTCGTCGGCTGATTCGTGTTGCGATGAACATGAGAACATCATCCGTGAACGCTGTCAACGAACATGATGCTTGACGGCTATGGCACACTGCGAAAATGCAGGAGACAGCGACCATGACGGCGGCGGAGATCGCCCGACTCGCCGGGGTCGGCCGGGCCGCGGTCAGTAATTGGCGCAAGCGGCACCCCGACTTCCCCGCCCCGGTGGGTGGCTCGGCGGCCAGCCCGGAGTTCGCCCTGACCGAGGTCGAGCGGTGGCTCCGCGACCAGGGGAAACTGCCGGACCTTGCCCCCGCCGAGCGGCTCTGGCGGCACCTCGCGGCGGCCGGCGACTCCCCGGCCGCCACCCTCGCCGCCGTCGGCATGCGACTGCTCGCCCGCCATCGGCCTGCCCGAACCACCACCCCGCCGCTCGGTGCACCACAGCCCGACGCGGTGCCGCCCGCCGTCCCACGGTCCGCCGACCAACCGGCTACGGGCCCGATCCCCGCCACGCTGCTGGCCGACATCGACGCCCTCGCCGACGACCGGGGAGCGCCGGAGGCCTTCGAAGATCTGTGGCAGCGGTTCTCCGGCCCTGGCCCCGGCCGTCCCCTCGCCACCCCGGACGACCTGGCCGATCTGATGGTCGGGCTAGCGGCCGTGGACGGCGGCACCGTGTTGGACCCGGCCGTCGGCTCCGGAGCCACCCTCCGGGCCGCCGCCCGTGCCGGCTGTGCCGCCGCGTACGGGCAGGAGATCGACGCGGACCTCGCCGCGCTCGCCGGCCTCTGGCTGGCCCTGCGGGACGTGCCGGGCGAGGTGCGCACCGGTGACTCGCTGCGCGCCGACGCGTTCGCCGGCCGACAGGTCGACGCCGTCGTCTGTCACCCCCCGTTCGGGGCCACCAACTGGGGCGACGACGAACTGGGCCATGACCCCCGCTGGATCGTCGGCACCACCCCGCGTACCGAACCGGAGCTGGCCTGGGTCCAGCACTCTCTGGCGCACCTGCGGGTCGGCGGGCACGCGGTGCTGCTGATGCCGCCCACCGTGGCCAGCCGACGCGCCGGCAAACGCATCCGCAGCGAACTCCTGCGCCGGGGCCACCTGCGTGCGGTGATCGCGCTCCCGCCGGGGGCGGCCGGGTCGCACGGCGTACCGCTGCATCTGTGGGTGCTGCGGCGGGCCGCGACGGACGCGCCACCGCCGGCCCGGGTGCTGCTGGTCGACGCGGCCGGCGGCGACCTGGCCGAGACCGCACCCCGGGTGCTGGCCGCGTGGCGGGAGTTCGACGCCGCGCCGGACGACGAGGTCGACCAGGTCGGGTTCGCCCGCACGGTTCCGGTGATCGAGCTGCTCGACGAGGACGTCGACCTGACGCCCGCGCGCCGGCAACCGGCAGTCGGCAGCGAGGTGTCGGGGGAGCAGTTGGTACGCACCCGGGAGCGGCTTGCCGCTGTCGTCGCCGAGCTGCCGGAACTGATCCCGCAGGCCACCCCCGTGGCGGGAGGGCCGGAGGGACTCACCCTCACCGTCGGCGAGCTGGTGCGCAGCGGCGCGCTCCAGCTGTTCGGCCCGATCCGCTCCGGCCTGCCCGACAGCTCGTCGGGGCGAGCGTCCGGCTCCACGCCGGTGGTTGCGTCCGACGGTCCGCCCGTGCTCACCGTGTCGGACGTGCTGGCCGGGGTGCCCGCCTCGGGGCAGGTCGACGACCGGCTCGGGCAGCAGGTCCCGCTGGCGGTCGGGGACGTGGTCGTGCCGATGGTGGCGCGGGAGCTGACCGCCCGGGTAGTGACCGCCGAGGGCGCCCTGCTGGGGCGCAACCTGTATCTGCTGCGGCCCGACCCGACGAGGCTCGACCCGTGGTTCCTCGCCGGGCAGCTCCGCACGACGACGAATGAGCGGCAGGCATCGAGCCTGTCGGGGACGCTGCGGTTCGACATCCGGCGGGCGCAGGTGTCCCTGGTGCCGCTGGACGCGCAGCGGGCCTACGGGGAGACGGTCCAGCGGCTGTTCGCCTTCGAGTCGGCCATCCGGCAGACGGTGTCGCTGGGAGCCGACCTGGTGCGGCTGACCGCCGACGGGCTGGCCGCCGGCTCGATCCGGCCGGACGGGTCGGCCCGGTGAACCAGCTGACCTGCGCGGCCCGGCGTGGGTCCTCGCCACCGCAGGGGTGCATCGTCGGATATCCGACCCCGAACGGGCGCGGCGACAGTCATCGGCGCGAACCTGGCAGATCGGGCGGATCGGATCGGTCGACCCCGTCAGCAGGGGCGGAGGTCGGCAGCAGCGGTCCGCGCCCGACGATCCGGACGAAGGCGGTTCATCTGTCGGTCATGGCCCGATGACACCCGGTCGATCATCACCCCCGAGTGGGGGAGCGCGGCGGGCGAGCCCAACAGCCATAATCCTTGACTCAAAGCAATCGGAAGGAACGTGGTGAGCACCAAGCACCAAGAGTTGGCGAACTTCATCTGGTCGGTGGCTGATCTGCTGCGGGGCGACTACAAGCAGTCCGAGTACGGTCGGGTGATCCTGCCGTTGACCGTGTTGCGTCGCCTCGACTGTGTGTTGGCGCCGACGAAGGACGCGGTGCTCGACCGGCACCGGCAGCTCAGGGCGTCGGGTGTGCAGAACGTGGATCCGGTGTTGCGGCGGGCGGCGGGGCTGTCGTTCTACAACACCAGTGAGATGTCGTTCCGCAAGTTGCTCGGTGACCAGGACCATGTGGCGTTGAACCTGCGTGCCTACATCGGTGGGTTCTCGCCGGGTGCGGTCGACGTGTTGGAGAAGTACGGCTTCGACACGCAGATCGGCCGGTTGGCCGAGGCGGGTCTGCTGTATCAGGTGGTGGCGAAGTTCGCCGACATCGACCTGCACCCGGACGTGGTGTCCAACCACCAGATGGGTTACGTCTTCGAGGAGCTGGTGCGCCGGTTCTCCGAGATCAGCAACGAGACCGCCGGTGAGCACTTCACCCCGCGTGAGGTCATCAAGCTGATGGTCAACCTGCTGCTCGCCCCCGACGAGGAGGAACTGATCACCCCGGGCATCGTGCGCAAGGTCTACGACCCGGCTTGTGGCACCGGTGGGATGCTCAGCGAGGCGCAGGAGCACATCGAGGCGCACAACGCGCATGCCACGGTGGAGGTGTACGGGCAGGAGCTGAACGGGGAGACGTACGCGATCTGCCGCTCGGACATGATGCTCAAGGGTGGCGACCCGACGAAGATCGCGTTCGGCAACTCGTTCAGCCAGGACGGCCACGACGGTGAGCGCTTCGACTACATGCTGGCCAACCCGCCGTTCGGGGTGGAGTGGAAGAAGGTCGAGAACTACGTCAAGGCCGAGCACGCCCGGGGTCACGCGGGTCGGTTCGGTGCCGGGCTGCCCCGGATCAACGACGGTTCGTTGCTGTTCCTCCAGCACATGATCTCGAAGATGAAGCGCCCCGAGGACGGCGGTAGCCGCCTGGCGATCGTGTTCAACGGTTCGCCGTTGTTCACCGGGGCGGCCGGGTCGGGGGAGTCGGAGATCCGCCGCTGGATCCTGGAGAACGACCTGCTCGAAGGCATCGTGGCCCTGCCCGACCAGCTCTTCTACAACACCGGCATCTCCACGTACTTCTGGATCCTCACCAACCGCAAGGACGCGTCCCGCCGCCGTAAGGTGGTGCTGCTCGACGGCCGCGACCACTGGACCAAGATGCGCAAGAGCCTCGGCGACAAACGCAAGATGCTCACCGACGACCACATCACCGAGCTGACCCGGGCCTACGTGGACGCGCTGACCATCGCCGACGACCCGGAGCACCCGCAGCACGCCAAGGTGAAGGTCTTCGCCACCACCGACTTCGGCTACCAGCGGATCACCGTCGAGCGCCCGCTGCGACTGCGCTTCGAGGTCACCGACGAGACGGTCGCCCTGCTCGCCGAGGCGCGGGCCGTCGGCAAGTACGCCGACCGTGAGTCGCTGCTCGCCGGGGCCAAGTCCCTCATTGGTACGTCGTCAGCGACGCGCGCGGAGTTCGCGATGCAGCTCAACGGCCTGGGGAAGCTGCCGGCGGCGGTGGAGAAGGCGGTCTGGGAAGCGTTCTCGGTCAGCGACCCGGAGGGGGAGGTGCAGACCGACCGCAAGGGCAACCCACTGCCGGACACCGACCTGCGCGACAACGAGAACGTGCCGCTCGACGAGGACATCCACGACTACCTCAAACGCGAGGTCCTACCCCACGTCCCCGACGCCTGGGTTGACGAATCCAAAACCAAGATCGGGTACGAGATCCCGTTGACCCGTCACTTCTACGTCTACCAGCCACTTCGACCGCTCTCCGAAATCGATTCTGAAATTAAGGCGTTGGAGGCTGAGATTAGAACGCTGCTAGATGAGGTGACGGCGTGAGCTGGAAATCGACAACACTTCGGGCGGTAGCCGAAGTGGATCTGGGGCGACAGCGCGCTCCTCAGCATGAGAACGGATCGCACATTGTTTCGTACCTGCGTGCGGCTAATGTCAAAGACGGTTCACTCGATTTAAATGATGTTCTTGAAATGAACTTTACGCCCAAAGAGCAGCAAGTCTTTGCGCTCAAGCCGGGCGATCTGCTTATGACCGAGGGGAGCGGTAGTCGTTCGGTTGTCGGAGCCTCTGCTTTCTGGCGCGGTGAGATCGAAGGGACTGTCTGCTTTCAGAACACTCTCCTTAGACTTAGGCCGCGACCTGAGTTGATAGACGGCCGATTCTTATCCTGGTGGGTCAAAGGTGCGCGGGAATCGGGCCTGCTTGCATCGATTGCTGGCGGTGCGAATATCTATCACCTGGGCGCTGACAGGGTGAGGCAGCTTCCGCTTATGCTTCCGCCCATCGAAGAACAGCGGCGCATCGCTGACTTCCTCGATGCCGAGACGGCGCGGATGACGCGTCTTCAGTCGCGGTATGAGCGGGTGCTTGAGTTGCTCGAAGAGCGCGGCGCGGTAATGGTCCGAAGCCTCATCGCCGGCCAAGACGTTGAGGGGGGATACCCAGGCAATGACCTTCGAGTTCCATGGTTGGGTGAGGTCCCGGCCGCCTGGGCGATTACCACTCTCGGTCGAATCTCGCGTACCTACACGGGGACAACTTTCCCTCGCGAGTTTCAAGGAATGCTGTCAGGTGATCTTCCTTTCGTTAAAGTAAGTGACTTCTCTCGGGCCAATGAGCGGAGCGAGTTAAGGGATTCGGCTAACTGGGTAACGCGACAGGTGGCTGTCAAGCTTGGAGGCCGTGTGGTGCCTCGTGGTGCCATCCTTTATGCGCGTGTCGGTGCTGCAATGCTCCTGAATCAGCGTCGGCTTACTACGCGAGATGCTATCGTGGATGACAATGTGCGCGGGGTTTTGTTCGCCGCCGGTCATGTGAGGTACTGGTTGCACGTTCTGGGGGCCGTGGACCTCGCCGCTTTCGCGAACCCTGGTCCGGTTCCATCTGTCAGCGAATCGCAGGTAGCGGCGATCCCCGTGCCGTTCCCGCCCGTCGCTGAACAGATTTTAATTGCCGATCGCATCGATGCCCAACTGGAGGAATCCCATCGGTCCAAGATCCTTTTATCGCGGCAGGTTTCACTGCTTCAGGAACGAAGGCGCTCAGTCATTACTGCGGCAGTTTCTGGAGAGATTGACGTGACTACTGCTTGCGGCTGGACGGGTGGCCCGCATGCATTATAAGTGGTTCTTCGAATCGGGCTGTGAGCTCGATATTTGTGTCGAAGTTAGGAGGGGTGCAGGCATAGCGAACTATCAGCCAACGACTAATTCGCAGTTGGATGAAACCCTCGCGCCGGCCGCGCCAGGACGCGTCTTCGTCGCTTTGCAGGAGTTGGAGGTCGCATGAGTGAGCGCACCTTCGAGGCGGCGATCGAGGCCGTGCTGCATCAGACCGGATGGCTGGCCAGTTCTCCTGGCCACTACGACCGCTCGCTCGGCCTCGACACCGCCAAGTTGTCTGCGTTCGTCGGTGCGACCCAGCCGGAGGAGTGGGCGCGGCTGCTGGCGTACCACGGGAACGATTCGGGTGTGGCGGAGCGGGAGTTTGCGCAGTACCTCGCCAGGCAGATCGACGAACGCGGCCCGCTCGACGTGCTCCGCCGGGGTGTGAAGGACAAGGGCGTGCCGATCCGGCTCGCCTACTTCAAGCCCGCGCACGCCATCACCGACGACGCGCTCACGCTCTACCGCGCCAACCGGCTCACCGTCACCCGGCAGCTCGCCTACTCGACCAGCAACAACAACACCCTCGACCTGGTGCTCTTCGTCAACGGCATCCCGCTGGCGACCGCCGAGCTGAAGAACCCGCTGACCGGGCAGACCGTCGAGGACGCCAAAGAGCAGTACCGTAAGACGCGCGACCCGAAGGAACTGCTCTTCGCCCGGCGTACCCTCGTGCACTTTGCCGTCGATCCCGACCTGGTCTTCGTCACGACGCGGCTGGCCGGCGAGCGGACCCGGTTCCTGCCGTTCAACACCGGGTCCAACGGGCCGGGGGTTTCCGGCGGTGCCGGGAACCCGCCCGTCGGGGTGAGCGGTTACCGCAGTTCCTACCTGTGGGAGCAGATCTGGCACCCGGACACCTGGCTGGATCTGATCCGCCGGTTCCTGCACACCGACAAGGAATCCAAGGCGCTGATCTTCCCGCGCTACCACCAGTGGCACGCGGTGACCCGACTGACCGAGCACGCCGCCCGGCACGGCTCCGGGCAGAACTACCTGGTCATGCACTCGGCCGGGTCGGGCAAGTCGAACACGATCGCCTGGCTGGCGCACCGGCTGTCCAGCCTGCACACCGCGCACACCCTCGACGAGGACGCCCGCGCCACGGGGCTGCGCCCCGACGAACCGGTCTTCGACAAGGTCATCATCATCACCGACCGGGTGGTGCTCGACCGGCAGCTCCAGGACACCGTCTTCCAGTTCGAGCACGTGCCGGGCGTGGTGCAGCGCATCGACAAGGACTCCACCCAGCTCGCCGCCGCCCTCCAGGGCGAGACCGCCAAGGTCGTCATCACCACCATGCAGAAGTTCCCCTACATCCTCAACCAGGTGCAGGGGCTGCGCGGCAAGCGGTTCGCGGTCATCGTCGACGAGGCGCACTCGTCGCAGTCCGGCGACTCGGCCGCCGCGCTCAAGAAGGTGCTGCTCCGGCTCGGCAGCGACGACGTGGACGAGTCGGGCGACCTGCTCACCGCGTCGGCGTTGGCCCGGGGTCGGCACCAGACGTTGTCGTACTTCGCGTTCACCGCCACCCCCAAGGCGAAGACCCTTGAGCTGTTCGGCAGCCCGCACCCGGTCACCGGGGACGCACAACCGTTCCACACCTACTCGATGCGGCAGGCCATCGAAGAGGGGTTCATCCTCGACGTGCTGCGCAACTACCTGACCTACAAGTCGTACTGGAAGCTGGCCAACGCCAACCCCGACGACCCGGAGGTCGACCCCAGGAAGGCCGGCGCGCAGCTCGCCCGGTTCGCCAGCCTGCACCCCACCATGCAGGCGCAGAAGGCCGAGATCATCGTCGAGCACTTCCTCAAGCACACCGCGCCGCGCCTCGGTGGGCGCGCGAAGGCCATGGTGGTCACCGCCTCCCGCGAAGGCGCGGTCCGCCTGCACGCCGCCATCAGGAAGTACGTCGAACTGCACGGCTACGCCGGCTGTGACTCCCTCGTCGCGTTCTCCGGAGAGCTGGAGGTCGACGGCGTCGAATACACCGAGGCCCGGGTCAACGGCTTCGGCGAGGGCGAACTGACCGACCGCTTCGCCTACACCGCCGCCGACGACCGGCACGCCGGCACGCCCAAGGCGAAGCAGGCGGTGGAATACCGAATCCTGGTGGTGGCCGAGAAGTACCAGACCGGCTTCGACCAGCCGCTGCTGACCACGATGTACGTCGACAAGCTGCTCAAGAACGTGGCCGCCGTGCAGACCCTGTCCCGGCTCAACCGCACCCACCCGCTCAAGACCCAGGGCGACGTGTTCGTGCTCGACTTCGTCAACGAGGCAGGTGACGTCGCCGCGCACTTCCGGCCGTACTTCGAGACCGCCGCCACCACCCCCACCGACCCCAACCTGCTCTACACCGCGCAGCACGCGGTGACCGGGTACCCGGTGCTCGTCGAGTCGGAGATGCAGGCCTACGCCGAGGCGCTGCTCGCGGCCGAAGCCAAGGCCACCACCGACACCGGCCTGCAACGGGCACACGCCGCGCTCTACCGCTTCACCGAACCGGCCGTCGACCGCTTCAAGGCCCTGGCCGAGCAGGACCCGGAGGCCGCGACAGGCTTCCGGTCCGCACTGCGCGACTACACCCGGATGTACGCGTTCCTCAGCCAGGTCGTGCCCTACCACGACGACGACCTGGAACGGCTCTACCTGTACGGCCGGGCGCTGCTCAACCGGCTGCCCCGCCAGCAGGACCCGTCCGTCGACATCGGCGAGGTGCAGCTCACCCACCTGCGGGTCAGCAAGACCGGCGAACACGACGCGTCGCTGTCGCCGGAAGGGGAGCAGATGCTGCCCGGCTTCCTCGGCGGGGCGGTCGGCAAGCAGAACGACCCCGACCGGGTGGCGCTCTCCGAGCTGATCGACGCGTTCAACGAACGGTTCGGCATCGGGCTGGGGGAGGCCGACAAGGTCTGGATCGAGCAGCAGATTGTCGCTCTGGCCGAGGACGGCACCCTCGAAGCCGCCGCCATGGTCAACGACGAGAGCAACTTCGGCGTGGTCTGCGACCGGCGGATCGAGGACGTGATCCTGTCCCGGCATGACGACAACGGCAAGCTCATGCAGCGCTACCTCGACGACGAGAGCCTGCGCTCCCAGCTCAACCAGTTCGCCCGTCGGCAGGCGTACCAGATGATCCGCCGCCGCAAGGGCATCGCCTGACCGCGTTCGTGAAAGGAGGACGGGTGCCCCCGTCCGACCACCCCTTCCACCTTTGGGTAGCTCGTGACACTGTGTCAACAACGATTGCCCCGCAAAGAATTCGGGTGAATGGCAGGGCAAATTTTCGCAAGCAGGGAAACGTTAGTTTCCTTATGCTTCATAAATCGTCAGGTAGCAATGCGTCCGACAGGCGGTTGGGTTGGCTAATTGTTCTGACTGCCGTCGGTATTGCCTACGCTTGTTTTTCGGATGAAGAGCCCCGTTGGGGAATGGCGCTGATTGGTGTCGTTGGCGTTTTCTGCTTGGTGCCGGTCGTGTTGTCCGATGCCCCGGACAAAGCGAAAACAGTAAAGCCGTCGCTGCAATCGCTTCCAAGTGGCACTAGGGTGCTGACCAGGTTTGACGAGCGCAGAGTGTTCGACGATCTGCAAACGCTGGCGGATCGGATTGACAAGACGCTGCCGGCTTTGGCTGGACTGGTCGATTCGAGGGACGCGGCTTCGCTGGTGGCGCAGAGTCTCTGGCAGGGTGCTGGGATTCTCGCACGGAAGCAGGAGATTCGGGGCGTCCGAGAGGACCTCGCGAAGCATGGTCATCCTGGCTCCCCAATGACGAGCCGTGCCCGGCTGGAGCTCCAAAGCCAACAGGCGCGGGCTGGCGCGCTATGGCGCGAGGTAAACGAGGATCTCGCCACGCTCGTGTCGCAGTTGACGGTGACCGCAGAGGCCGGTGAGGCGTTCGTCCGAGACAAAGAAATCGATGACACTCTACAGCGCACTGCCGATGCCATTAACAAGCTGTCGCTTGATATTTCACCTATCGAGGCCAATGCCGGAGAGCAACTTGCTGACAAAACAACGGCAGTGTTGACCGCCTACCGGGAACTGAGCGAACTATACGGCGGCGGAACTCAGTCGTGACGACGGTGGGATGCTGATGCGGGCGCAGGAGCGGGTGGCGGGCCGGTACGAGCTGACCTATCCGGTCGGTCACGGCGGGATGGGGGAGGTGTGGGCCGGGTTCGACGAGAAGCTTGACCGGCCGGTGGCGATCAAGTTCCTGCGGCAGCTCGCCGTCCCCGAGGGCGAGCGGGAGAACGCGGTCGAACGCTTCATGCGGGAGGCCCGGGTCACCGCCCGGCTAGACCATCCGGGGGTGCCGAGCGTCCACGACGTCGGCTACCACGGCGACGACATCTACCTCGTCATGCAGCTTGTGCCGGGCATGGTGCTGGCCGACCTGATCGCCGAGCGTGGCCCGCTGTCAGTGCCGTGGTCCGCCGCGATCGGTGCCCAGATCTGCTCGGTGCTGGCTGCCGCCCACGTGGCGTCCCTCGTGCACCGGGACCTCAAGCCGCAGAACCTGATGGTCACCCCGACCGGCACGGTGAAGGTGCTCGACTTCGGGGTGGCCGCGCTGCTCGGTCCCACCGACGGCCCTCGGCTCACCGCCACCGGGCACACCCTGGGCACACCCACCTACATGGCCCCCGAGCAGGCGTTGAGCAGCGTGGTCGGCCCGCGCGCCGACCTGTACGCGCTCGGCTGCGTCCTCTTCGAGCTGCTGACCGGCAGTCCGCCCTACCGGGCCGACAGCCCTCTCGGCATGCTGCACCGGCACATGAACGACCCGGTTCCGTCGGTCGCCGAGCACCGGGCCGGCGTGCCCGACGGTCTGGTGCGACTCGTAACCCACCTGCTGGCCAAGGACCCACAGCACCGACCGGCGTCGGCCGCCGAGGTGTACGAGATCCTGATGCCCTTCGGCAGCGTCGCACCGGAGATCGCGGCCGACCTGGTGGTCACCGTCGCGGACGGGCAGGTGGTGGACCCGACCATGCCCTACCGTTACCCCTTCGGCCCGGTGCCGCAACAGGAGCCGCTGCCGCCGACCCGGCGGGACGTCGTGCCTCGGCGCGTGCCGGTGGACCTCGTCCAGCGACCCTCGTTCGAGGAGCTTGCCCAGGCGCAGGATCGCGCCTGGGAACTGGCCGAGCAGGAGCGCTTCACCCAGGCCGCCGAACTGCTCGAAACGGCACTTCGCCCAGTAGGGAGAGGGCGTGCGGCGAAACATCCGCAGATGCTGGAGTTGCGGCTCAACCTCGCTAACCTTTACGTGCTCGCTGGTGCCTACAGAGAGGCGCTGCCCGAATTCGCCAGCCTCGTCGATGACCTCGCTGAACGACCTGTACCAGATCAGGAGTTGATCTGGTATTGCCGTCAGCAGGCGGCAATGTGCCAAGCCGAAATCGGCGAGGCAGGCACAGCGCTAGCCGAGATGCGCCTGCTCTTGGCCGAGCAGCAGGGGAACCTGGCGACAGACGAGCTTTTGCCGATCCGGCAACAGATCGCCATTCTTGCCGCCGGAGTCGGTGAGCTAGCGCAGGCTCAACTTCAACTCGACGAGTTGCTTCAGGACGTGATCCGACTGCATGGCCTCGATAGTCCGCTGGTGAGTGAGATAGAGGCACTGCTGAGTCATCTCTGTCGACTCGACGGCAGTGATGGTCGTGGAGCGCCACGATAATTGAGAGAGGTAGCCTCTATGTATGAGTTGAAGGATGTGCTCAAGCAGTGCGTCGAGCGCATCCAGCGGTATCGACAGCAGCGGACGCGGATCCCTGAGCAGAGCACCAGGATGAGCTTGATTGATCCCGTAATTGATGCGCTCGGGTGGGATATCCATGACTTGGAAGAGGTTCACCCTGAGTATCGCCGACGAGGCGTCGACAACCCCGTCGACTATGCGTTGCTGATATTGCGCACCCCACGGTTGTTCATCGAGGCGAAGGCGCTCGGTGAAAACCTTGACGATCCCCGCTGGGCAAATCAGATTATCGGTTACGCTGCGTCAGCAGGTGTCGAGTGGGTCGCTCTTACGAACGGGGCCGAATGGCGAGTTTACAACGCGCATGCACCGGTGCCGGTCGAGCAGAAGCTCTTCCGTATTGTAAGCCTGGAGTCCGACCTCGATGCGGCATCGGAGCTGTTATCACTTCTTAGTAAGGAGAACATGGGGCAGAATCGCATCGAGGAACTCTGGAAGGGATACTTCATCGATCGCCAGGTATTGGCTGACCTGCTTGACCTCTTCGGTGATGGAGAACCGGCGCCAGAACTGGTGGGATTACTTGACGACCGGTTGCCCCGCCTCACCCGCAACGAGATCCGTTCCAGTCTGATCCGTGCCCGTGCCTCATTTGACTACCCGGCCCCAACGGTCCCGGTGCGCTCCATTAGTGCGGCGAATCCTGCGGTATCTCTGACGGCCGAAGGGTCGGTGACGATGCGAACGGATCTTTCCAAGCCGCCAGCAGGCGGAGTAATCCCGCCACGTCGGTCCAAGCGTGCAGTCTCCCAAGCCGAACGATCGATCAAGCTTGCCGACATTATCCGGGTTGGTCGACTATCACCAGGGGCAGGGCTCTATGCCCGGTACAAGGGCGTGTCATACACCGCCGAACTTCTCGCCGACGGCACCGTCCGATTTGATGGTCGTCCGTTCCCCACACCATCCGCCGCTGGCCGGGCGCTGAAGATCGACGCGAACGGACCTGGAACTCCTGAGACTGTTCTGGCCACGGATGGCTTGGACTTTTGGTCCTCGAAGGACGCGATACGAGGTGACATTGCCTCGCTCAAGGAGATCCGCCGTAGGGCTGCCGACAGAGAGGACGGGTAGCTCAACAGAGGGCGTCGTAGGTCAGATCGAGCGTTGTGACTCCGGCTTTGCCGTGTCGGCCACAAAGACCCCCAACCCTTGTCTGCCGATGAGTTCCCCGGCCTCGATCATGGAGTCGACGGCTCTCCGGACGGTCGCAGAACTCGTGGAGTGCTGGTCCATGAGGTCCCGGGTGGTCGGAATCTTGTCGCCGGGCTTCAGTAGCCCTGCCTTGATCCTCGCCCTCAGATCATCACGGATTGATCTCCAGAGGGGTTGGGCGTAGGGCATACCCCGATGTCATCACCGGCGAACCGGCAGTAGACGAGCAACCCAAGGTTTGCTAGGAATGCTAGGAAGAACCGGTAGGCTCCGGGCGACACAGGGAGGCGGCATGGGTGGGCGGTGGAAGTGGTTTCTGCGGTCGGGGACGGTCGCGGTGGACCTGACCGGGCAGGTGGGGCCCGACGGGGACGGCCCGGGGCGCTGGCGGCGCAGGATGGTCGAGGGCGTCGTACCCGATGGGGTGGACACGTCGCGGTGCGACGGCGCGTCCGGCCACGGGTGGCCGGTGCGGCTGGCGGGGGAGGCACCCAACCAGCGCGCGGACCGCTACCGGGTGCGGGTGCCCCGCCAGCGGTGGCGGGCGGGTTCCGATGGTTGAGGCCACCGGCTCCTCCGTGCCGCGCCGGCACCTCGGCCGGGTGCTGCGGGAGTTGCGTACCGAGGCGTGTATGACGCTGGACGCGGCGGCCGAGGCGTTGGAGTGCAGCCGGCACAAGATGTGGCGGATCGAGAGCGGCCTCGGCATGGTGCGCGCGGTCGACGTGCGGGCCATGTGCGAGCTGTACGGTGCGCGGCGCGAGCTGACCGGCGCGCTGATCGCGCTGGCCGGCGAGACGCGGGGGAGGGGCTGGTGGCACGCGTACGGGGACCCCGTACCCGAATGGTTCGACCTCTACGGCGGCCTGGAGTCCGCCGCGTGCCGGCTCCGCGAGCACGCCGGGGCGCTGGTTCCCGCCCTGTTGCAGACCCGGGCGTACGCTGCAGCGACCTGCCCGCACCGGCCTGGCGCGACCGCCGAGGAGCGGGAACGGCCGGTCGAGGCGCTGCTGCGGCGGCAGGACCTCCTCCGGCGGCGACTGCCCCGACCGCCGCGCTACGGGGTGCTGCTCGCCGAGGCGGTGCTGTTGCGGGAGGTGGGCGGCGCGGCGGCCATGGCCGGACAGCTCCGGCACCTGGCGGAGGTGAGCCGGTTGCCGCAGGTGTCGATCCGGGTGCTGCCGCTTGCCGCCGGGGTGCACGACGGGGCGCTCTACCTCGACCGGCCGGCCGAGTGGGCCGCCTACGAGCAGGTCTGGGCGGGCCTGGACGGGGTGGCCCTGGACGAGGAGGAGTCACGCCGGCTGATCGTCAAGATCGGCGAGGAACTGCACCCCGGCTGACCGGTCCCGATGACCGTGGCGCCTTGACGAGGATCGTGCCGGTGAGCCACACCGCATTCGTGTCGTCGGCCCGGTGCGGACGGAGAACCCGGCCCGTCGGGGGCGTGCGGAAGGATGGGGGTATGCAGAGCTTCCTGACCCCGGAGCAGATCGCCCACCGTACCCGGCGTGCGGTCGATGCGGCCGTCCACGCCGGACGCGCACGGGGGCTCGACGTGACCGACGCCCGCGTGCTCTACGAGGCCTTCTCCGTGGTCGTGCACCTTGCACCGTCGCCGGTCGTGGCCCGGGTGCCCACGGTCCTGCCCGCCTACGCGGACCTCGACAGTGTGGCCGGTCGGCAGCGGGCGGAACTGGACGTGACGGGATGGCTCACCGAGCGGGGCGTGCCGGTCATCCCGCCCAGCCCGCTCGTGCCCCGCGAACCCGTCCGGCACGACGGCTTCTCGATGACGTTCTGGCAGCTGATCGAGCTGGCACCGGCCGGGGAACCCGACTACGTGGCGAACTGTGGCCTCGTGCCCGAGCTGCACGCCGCCCTGCGTGACTATCCGGGTGAGTTGTCGTTCCTGTCCGCCGCCGAACCGCAGTTCGTCGAGGACGGCCTCGTCGCGCTCGACGGCCAGCCCGAGCTGATCGACCCGGCGGACCTGGACCGTGCCCGCCGCGAATGGCAGGTGCTGGCACCACTCGTACGCTCCCGCGAACTGTTCGAGAAGACGTTCCCCGGGGTCGACCTCCAACCCGTCCACGGCGACTCCCCGGTCGTGAACATGGTCGCCGGGGTGGACGGGTACCGCTACGCCGACTTCGAGATGGTGACGCTGGGGCCCGTCGAGTGGGACGTCGTCGGCGTCGGTCCGGACGGTGAGGCCGCCTACCGGCGTGCGGCGCAGCACCGGAACATGCGGGACCTCGACGAGGGGGTACTGCGTTTCGTGACAGCGGTGGGGATGCTGCGGGGCGTAGCCTGTCTCGCCCTGGCCCCACAGTTGCCGATGCTGGCGGACGCCCTCGGCGGCATGCTCGACCAGTGGCGGTCGACGCCGTTCGCCGGAGGGCTCGGCTGACCGTTTGATCCAGCTCCGCCGGCTGTCATGTTGACGACGCGACGGCGGTGGCCATCGATGGAGATGGTGACGTTTACCCGTTCCCCGGCATCGCCGATCGGGCGAAAGCTCAGGTAGACGACGACTGCGGTGGCGTTCTGCCCGGCCACACACGAGTGATGGCTGTGCCGCGGAGTGGTGTTGCCCCGCCGGTCACCGATCTGGTTGTCTTCCGACCTGTCGTTTCGCTGCTGGGACCACCGACCCCTCGAAGGAGAAGCGTGCCGCAACCCCTGACTCTCGCCGAGATGCTGGCCGTACTCGATGATCCCCGGTCGGTTTCCGACCTGCACAGTTACTACCTGGGCACCGGCGACGAGACGTTCACCGGCGGACAGTTCGACCAACTCGGTGGTGGCGGGAGCCGTCCCGAGACGGCCGGCGTCATCACCGCCGAGGACCTTGTCGCGGTGGAACTGCTGCGTGTGCGCGTGCCGCCGCAGCAGGCGCTCGACCTGTTGCAGGGGCCGCTCGGCGAGCGGGTCGCCGCCGAGCTGGGGAGGATTCCGGTCGACGTGGCGCTGGGCACCGACGAGGCGTACCCCCTGGTGGTGGCGGGCGGTCCCGCCGACACCGCCTGGCGGGCGCTGCGCGACGCCAAGGGCATCGGGTGGGTCGTCGCCGGCAAGCTGCTCGCCCGCAAGCGTCCGAAGCTGGTGCCGGTGTACGACACGGTGGTGTCCTGCGCCTACCGCACCGGCACCGGCTTCTGGGAGTGGCTGCACGGCAGGCTCCGCGAGGACGATGGCGTGCTTACGCAGCGGCTGCACGCACTGCACAAGGATGCGGGCCTGCCCGAGGCGGTGAGCCTGCTCCGCGTCCTCGACGTGGTGTTCTGGATGCGGCACCGTCCGGTGCACAGCGGCGACCACTGTGCCGGAATCCGTCTGCTGTGAGCCAGGACGAACGGCAGTTCACGGTACGCATCAGGGGCGTAAAGCCGGAGAAGTACGCCGACATCGTCAACGCGGTGTGGATGCAGTTGGAGGCGATCGGAGGCGACTTCGCCGTGATCCCGGACCGATCTGCGAATGCGGCTGCACTCGACGCCCGCTGGGACTCGTACAGTCGGGTTTCCTGGACAGCGGGCGGCCGGGGCGGGACGCCGCAGGCGAAGGCGGCGGGCAGGCGGCGCTCCACCGACAACGGCCGATGACGGCACCGAGGTCACGCGTTCGTCCGACGCAGTGCATCTGCGTCAACTGCGGCGACACCGTCCACGGCCGGGCGAACACCCGCCAGCGTGGGCCGGACATCGCCTGGTATGCCCACTGCCGACCCTGCGCGAACCTGGTCACCGACCAGATGCAACCGCTCGGCCTGCTGCCGGGCGGGGGCGTCGACGTCTACCAGTGCCGCACCTGCGGCAGCCTCCGGGTCTGTCGTACCGGCTGGCGGACCCGATGCCACATCTGCCTGGACGAGCGCTCCGCCGGGCCGAGCCTCGCCACCGGGGCACGCCTGCTGACCCGGTTGCCGGACGAACCCGCGCTCGCGGATCGGGTACGCCACTTCGCCGGCCTCGCCGGCACCGACACCATCCCCACCCGGGCCGCCGCCGAGTTCCAGGCCGCGATCGCCCTCGGCGAGGAACTCGACAGGCACCGCCGCGACGGCTGGGCCGACCTGGCTGGCGACGTCCACGGCCTACCGTGGTTCGGCGTACGGCAGGCGCCCTTCTCCCACGGTACCTGGGGCCTGCACCTGCGCTGCGGCTCGTGGCAACGGCTGCGCGACCGCACCTGCGCCCAGTGCCCGCCCGAGCCCGAGGACCGGACCTTTGCCGCGCTCCGCGACACGCCGTACCTGCTGTATCTGGTGCGGCATCGCGGATTGCTGAAGTTCGGCGTCGGCGGAGCGGGCCGGGTACGGCAACACCTGCGGGCGGGTGCCCGACTGGTGCAGGTCGTCGAGGGTCGGCACGCGGACGTCATCGAGGCGGAGGCGGTCCTCAAGCGGCAGAAGCGGGCGGCGGGGGAGCCGTTGCGCTGGTGGCGTACCCGACGGATGCCGGAGTCGTTCGGAGCGGGCACCGAAGTGGTCCGCAACGGCGTACGGATCAGGCTCGGCGACTACCTGCGTGACGGGATCGACGTGACCAGCCGCTTCACGAGCGCCCCCGGTACGACGCGGGGAAGTACCCGATGATCCGCAGGGGCCGGGATGCCGCTTTGGGTTAGCTATACCATGAGGCGGGTCGCGGTAACGGCATGGGTGTATCCCTGGCGCAGGATGGAGAGGAGGCCAGGACTGCTCCGTACTGTGGTTTGGTCAGCAGCCGTCATCGCAGTGAGGCTGTCAAGCGCATGATCTCGTCCTGCCTCAGTCTGGATCGGCCGCGTACGTGGCGTCCACCAGATTCTGGAGGTGGCGGAGAACGTCGGTCTTGTGGTCGTTCTCCGGGAGATCCTCCTCGCCGGCTTCCACCAGGCCGCGTCGCCAGTGATCGAAAATCTCCGTCTGCGCGCTTGGTGGCAGTTCATGGACCCAGACCGAGCCGAGATTGTTGTCGACGACCTCCTGAAGTTGGTCCGCGACCTGCCTGTCGGAGAGCCGTGCGATGAGGAACTCCAACGTCCAGTCGAACAGTCCGCCGGTCGCACTCCAGTCGACGCCGGGCTTCAGCACGATGAGGCCAGCCATCATTTCCCCACAATGAACACTCGCGGGCCCAGGCCGCGATCGGCTATGAACCGCTCGATCGTAGCGATCTGCTCCGCTGAGAACTGCGAAACGTCGACCGGTACGAGGTCGGCCTTGGTCAGATGTCGCTCGATCTGATACTGCAACTGGGGCCACTGCTGATCGAAGTAATGGCCAGGGAAGTTGCCGACCGCATCGTAGGTGCGTCCGTTGCTGTCGACCCAGTCGGCGGACGAGCCCTCAGGTGCCCGGGACAGCGTCACCTCCAACTCCCGCTCCAGCCGGGCAGCCGTCTCGGCCTCACCGGGCCGGAACCTGCCGGTCGCCGGGTCCATGCCGAGTGCGCGGAACCGTTCTTCCTCGTCCAGATGCGGCGGCTCGGAGCTACGGGGAGTGGCGGGATGAGACGCGTTCCTTCCGCCTGCCGGATCGTCCCGATGGAGCCGGCTGAGGAGTTGCTTGAGTTTCTCGATGAGGCCGCCGAGGTGGCGTAGTTCCGGCAGCAACCGCCGCAGGCTGGCCAGCAGCCCGCGTAGCAGCCTGGCGATCCGCGCCGCCCACGAGCCCACCAGCGTGGTCACCTGCTCCACCACCCACGGCGTGGCGAGCCCACCGGTGGCGAGCAGTTCGCCGGCGTACACGATGAGGCGGGAGACGCAGGCGGCGATGGCGTCGCGGACGAGGAGCCGGACGGCGGCGACGAGGCCGGCGGCACCCTCGGTGGCGGCGGCGAGGGTGTCGGCGCCCTCGGCGAGACCGGTGATCGCCCGGTGCTGCTCGGCGGCCCAGGCCCGGTAGGCGGTGCCGGCGCTGCCATCCCAACCGGTGATCTCGGTGCGCACCGCGTGGGTCAGTTCGGCGGCGTCCTGCCGGAGCGCTGCGGCGACGTTGCGCCAGGTCTGGGCGTGGGCGGTGATCTGTGCGGGGTCGCCGGCGAGCCAGTCGAGGGCTTCGCTGAGCGGCCTGACGTGTTCGATGAGCCAGGCGATGCCGTACTGGAGCAGCGCACCGACCGGGTCGGAGACGAGAGCGAGGGCGTCCAGGCCGGCGTTGACCACGCCGAGGCTGCCGTCGATCCAGCTGCCGGTGCGGACGCCCTGGGCGATGAGTTCGATGTCCTCGCAGATCCAGATCCCGGCCCACGCGCTGGGGTCGGTGTCCGACGCCGTGGCGACCAGCGGGTTGCCGGTCACCGGCCGTCCCGTATCCGGTCGAGGTGTCGGGCGGCGCGGGTGTCGGCGGCCCGGTAGCCCGCGGCGCTGGACCGCAGCTTCGCGGCGGTGTCACGAACCGATCCGGCGGCGGTGCCGACGCCGTCGACCAGCCTCTGCTGGAGGCCGCCGAGCAGCGCCGGCATGATCGCGCAGAGTTGCCCGTACGCGTCGGCGTCGAGCTGGACGTGTCGGCCGGCCCTGGCTGCGGTGTCGAGGCTGTCGGCGCAGCGGTCGAGGTGGGCGGCGTGCCGGTTCAGGTCGTCCGGGTCGACCCGGATGCCGTCACCGGTGGGCATCCGGCGTGCCCGGCCCGGCGTCGAGTCGCCGCCGGTGGGACTCGATGATCGCCCGGGTGGCCGGGTCGTCGACACCGAGGGCCCGGGTGGTGGCCTCGGTGAGCTGCCGCAGCAGGTCGGTGCGGGCGGCCCGGGTGGTCGCCATGATCTGGCGGGCGGTGTGGGCGGCGGAGTGCTGCCGGGTCTGCTCGTCGAGCCGCAGGTCGACCAGCAGGCCGGTGGAGTCGACGGTGACCTCGATGGTGCGGTCGGAGCTGCGGGCGCTGCCGGTCAACGCCTGCGCGCTGGCGGACAGGGCCCGTGCCCGTTCCGCCTGCCCGACGAGCGACGACTCCCACTCGTCGAGCCGGCGTGCTGCGGCGTCCAGTGCCGCCTCGTCCGCCCACATCCGACCCTCCCCAGGGGACAGTGGCCCCGTCGCCACCTCGCCCGGTGGCGTCGGCCCGCCGGGTGGTCGACCGACCCGCCGTCACCGACACGGTCGCAACCGG
>NZ_JBMDWU010000047.1:0-21719 GCF_048594385.1 Micromonospora sp.
AGGCCGTACGTGGTGATCAGGGTGAGCTGGTTGGCGGTCTCCAGCCGGGCGCGCGGGATGAGGTTGGGGACCGCGGCCTCCTTGGCCGGGATCCAGAGCAGGGTGATCGACTCGATCAGGAAGGTGGCGATCGCCGCCCAGGTGACCACCACGCCGCCCCGGACGCCGAGCAGCGCGACCAGCGGGATCGAGGCGAACAGCAGGAAGCGCAGCAGGTCGCAGATGACCATCGTCCAGCGCCTGTCGCACCGGTCGGCGAGCACCCCGGCCACCGGCCCCCGCACCAGCGCCGGGAGCAGCCGGATGGCGATCACGCCACCGAACACCGCCCCCTGGGCGGTGCTGCCGGAGCCCTGCGCGGCGGCGAAGACGGAGGTGGCGAGCAGACCGAGCCAGTCACCGAAGGAGGCTGCGCCGAGGACGATCCAGAGCCGCCGGAACGGCCGGATGCGCAGCACGGACCGGATCGCCGCCGCTCCGGACCGGTCGGTCTGGGCGGCGGCTCCGGCGGGCCCGGACGACGACGCGCCGGACGACTCGCCGTTCTGCTGGCTTTCGATGGCCGTACCTCCACGCGCCGGCCCAACACTGGGCAGTCCCGGTGCAACACTCTAGACCCGGTGGGGGCCTCCCCACCGGCGACATTCTCCTGCTCGCCGAGCCTAGGCCGCTGACGCCACCGTCCGCAGCCCGGTAGGACGTGAGGGTATTTCGCATTGCCGTCCGGACAGTTAGCGTGCATTCGTGGCCATCGACAGCGACACCCTGCGCGAACGCCTCGACAAGGCGACCGCCCACCTCGACCCGCCCTACGCCGTGGTGGACCTCACCGCCTTCGACGCCAACGCCGCCGCACTGGCCGCGCGCAGCGCCGGTAAGCCGGTCCGCGCCGCCAGCAAGTCGATCCGGTCCCGCGACCTGCTCGACCGGGCGCTCGGCCGGGCCGGCTGGGCCGGCGTGATGGCGTTCACCCTGGCCGAGGCGAACTGGCTGGTCAGCTCCGGCGCGACCGGCGACGCGCTCGTGGCGTACCCCACCGCCGACCGGGGGGCGCTCGCCGCCCTGGCCGGTGATCCGCAGCTCGCCGCGGCGGTCACCCTCATGATCGATAGCACCGAGCAGCTCGACCTGATCGACACGGTGTGCGCCCCGGGCCGCCGACCCGAGATCCGGGTCTGCCTCGACCTCGACGCCTCCTGGCGACCCCTGCGCGGCCGGGTGCACGTCGGGGTCCGCCGCTCGCCGGTGCACAGCGCGCGGGCGGCCGGCGCGCTCGCCGCCGCCGTCGCCCGCCGGGCGGGCTTCCGGCTGGTCGGCCTGATGTCGTACGAGGCACAGATCGCCGGGCTCGGGGACGCCCCGCCCGGACAGGCCGCGCTCAGCGCCGCGATCCGGATCGCCCAGCGCGGGTCGTACCGGGAACTGCTGGCCCGACGGGGTGCGGCGGTCGCCGCCGTCCGCGAACACGCCGACCTGGAATTCGTCAACGGCGGTGGCACCGGCAGCGTGGCCGCCACCAGCGCCGACCCCTCGGTCACCGAGGTCACCGCCGGCTCGGGGCTGTACGGCCCGACGCTGTTCGACGCCTACCGCGCCTGGCGGCCGACCCCGGCGGCGTTCTTCGCCTGCTCGGTGGTCCGCCGCCCGACGCCGGAGATCGCCACCGTGCTCGGCGGCGGTTGGATCGCCTCCGGACCGGCGGCGACGAGCCGGCTGCCGCGGCCGTGGCTGCCGGCCGGGCTGGAACTCGTCGGCACCGAGGGCGCGGGCGAGGTGCAGACCCCGCTCACCGGCGCCGCCGCAGCCGCCCTGCGGATCGGCGACCGGGTGTGGTTCCGGCACGCCAAGGCCGGCGAACTCTGCGAACGGGTCAACGACCTGCACCTGGTCGACGGGGACAGCGTGGTCGCCACGGTGCCCACCTACCGGGGTGAGGGCCACGCCTTCCTCTGATCCGCCCCTCGCGGTGCCGGTCCCGGGCCGGCCGTCGACGGCACGGGAACCGGCTGCGGCCGGCCCCGGGGCGGCTTCGCGGGCCGGCCGGGGCGGTCGGTCAGGGCCGGTCGGTCAGGACTGGGCGGCGGGTTCGGTCGGGGCCTCGACGTGCCGGTGCAGGTACTCCCGGATGAGCGCCTTGGCCTCGGCGAGGACCCGTTCGTCGCCCTCCTGCTTGCGGCGGAACGCCAGCTTGATCAGGGCGTCGGCGGCCTCGACGGCGATCTCCAGGCAGAACCGCAGCCGCGGCTCGTCGACCATGCCGAACCGCTCGGTGAGCACCCGGGCCAACTGGTCGGCGATCACCCCGTTGTTGTCCCGCTGCTCGTCGAGCAGGTGCAGGTCGACGACGTCACCGAAGTGCAGGGTCCGGAAGCCCGGGACCGTCCGGTGCATCGAGATGTACTCGTCGATACCCGCGTCGACGCCGTCCCACCAGTGGGTCAGGTCGTCGGAGGCGAAGCGCTCGTCGAGCCGCTGGAGGTAGGACTCCATCGTGCGCAGCGTCAACGCCTGGACTATCGCCCGCTTGTCCGGGAAGAACTGGTAGACCGACCCGATCGCCACCTCGGCCCGCTCGGCGAGCAACGTGGTGGTCAACCCCTCGTACCCCACCTCGTCGACGAGCTCGGCACAGGCGTCCAACATCCGTTGGACGCGCGCGACACTTCGACCCTGCACCGGAACGCGGCGCAGCGGCCCGGTCGTGGCGGCTGGTGTGGACACTCGACGCCACCCCCCTTCGACGGAAGAACATATCCACATGTCACGAGGCCGTGACTACCGGTACAACGAGCGGACCTCGATTGCGGTATTTACCAGGCACAACGTTCCTGATATGAAGGCAGTTCACGTTCATGTCGAGGAGCGCCGATGGCCGGTACCACCACCGCTTGGTCCAACTGGGCGGGCAACCAACGCAGCGTCGCCACCGCCATCCTGCGCCCTACCACCGTCGAGGACACAGCCGAGGCGGTCCTGGACGCGGCGGGCGCGGGCGAGCGGATCAGGGTGGTCGGCAGCGGTCACTCGTTCACCCCCATCGCCCTGACCGACGGCCGGCGGATGGAATTGTCCGCCCTCGACTCCGGCGTCCGGGTCGACCGGGACGCCCGGCTGGTCACCGTGCCCGCCGGGACGACCCTGCGGGCGCTCAACGCGCGGCTCGCCGGGCACGGCCTGGCCATGCCCAACCTGGGCGACATCGACGCGCAGACCATCGCCGGGGCGATCTCCACCGGCACCCACGGCACCGGTGCCGCGTACGGCTGCCTGTCCACCTTCGTCGAGGCGCTCACCCTGGTCACCGGCACCGGCGAGGTGCTGCACTGCTCGGCCGAGGAACACCCGGACATCTTCGCCGCCGCCCGGGTCGGCCTGGGGGCGCTCGGCGTGCTCGTCGAGGTCACCCTGCGCTGCGTCGACGCGTTCACCCTACGCGCACACGAACGCCCCGCCCCGCTCGACGAGGTGCTGGGCGACCTGTCCGGTCTCATCGGCCGGCACGACCACGTCGAGTTCTACTGGTTCCCGTACACCGACCGGGTGCAGCTCAAGACCAACGACCGGGTGCCCGCCGACGACCGGCCGCTGCCCCGCTGGCGGGGCTGGCTGGACGACGAACTCCTCGCCAACACCGTCTTCGCCGGGGCCTGCCGGCTGGGTCGGGCCGTCCCGACGCTGGTGCCCACGATCAGCGCGGTCTCCGCCCGCGCGCTCACCGAACGCACCTACACCGGCCGCTCCGACACGGTCTTCTGCACCCCGCGCCGGGTCCGTTTCGTGGAGATGGAGTACGGCATCCCGCGCGCCGCCCTGCCGCAGGCGCTTGCGGAACTGCGCCGCCTCGTCGACCGGCTGCCCTTCAAGGTGCTCTTCCCCGTCGAGGTGCGGTTCACCGCCGCCGACGACATCTGGCTGTCCCACGGCTACGGCCGCGACTCCGCCTACCTCGCCGTCCACCAGTACGTCGGCATGCCCTACGAGCCGTACTTCCGGGCCTTCGAGGAGGTCGCAGCGGGGCTGGGCGGCCGACCCCACTGGGGCAAGCTGCACTATCGGGACGCGGCCTCCCTGGCGACCGTGTACCCGAAGTTCGCCGACTTCCAGGATCTGCGGGCCCGCCTCGACCCCGGCCGGGTCCTCACCAACCCCCACCTCGACCACATCCTCGGCCCCTGACCCGCCCTCACGACGATCTTGGAGAGAAACGGCCCCTGCGGGGGCACTTTCCCTCCAAGATCTGGTGGACGCACGGGGCGGGGTCGGTCAGCCGGGCCAGCCGGCCGTGCGCAGGGCGGCACGGAGTTGGGCGACGACCTCGTCGGGGCGGGCCCGCAACGCCCAGGCCGGAAAGCGGAGCACCCGGTCTCCCTCGATCCAGAGAGAGTTCTGCCGTCGCATGTCCGCCCAGGCGTGGGCCGGGTCGAGATGCTGTCCTCCGTCTATCTCCACGTGCACCCGCCACTGGGCGAAGTACGCGTC
Source organism: Micromonospora sp. (assembly GCF_048594385.1). Classification (NCBI taxonomy): domain Bacteria; kingdom Bacillati; phylum Actinomycetota; class Actinomycetes; order Micromonosporales; family Micromonosporaceae; genus Micromonospora; species Micromonospora sp. The sequence continues at coordinate 4,480 of NZ_JBMDWU010000047.1, forward strand.
GAGGTAGCGGCGTCGGCCGGCCGGGTCGTACCGGACCTGTTGCCGGGTCGGAGCCGGCAGGCCGGCCCGGCGGGTCAGGTCGAGGAAGTCCAGCTCACCGAGTGAGTGGGAGCCGCCTGCGGCATCGGTGACGATCGCGGTCACCAGTGCCCGGCGGCGCAGGCACGGCAGCCGGGCCAGCACCTCGTGTACCTCCCCGCCCGTCACCAGGCGCTGCTGGAAGGCCGCCGCGACGATGGCGCGCGCCTCGTCGTCACCTGCCGCCCACTGGGCCGCGTCGACGACCGACCGCGCCGGCCTGGTACGGGGAGGCTGCCCGACGGTGAGCACGTCCTGCGGGGGTAGAAGGGTGGTCCGGTGCACGCGTACCCCCGGCGGCAGCACGTCGCGGCGGGACGATGCGGGGAGCAACAGGTCGACCGGGCGGGCCCGGAAACCGCGCAGACCGCCGGCCTGGGCCGCGCTGAGGCCACCCAGCACGGCGTGCGGCCCGGCAGCCAGCACGGCGATCCAACGGAACTGTCCGGCGTCTACGGGACCGTTGTGCGTCACGAACACCGCCCGGTGGACCTGCCGCCACCGTCCCGCCTCCACCCGGTGCCGGATCGCCTTGCGGGACAGGTACCGGGATGCCTGGGCCAGGCTGATCACGTCCTCCTGTCGGAAGCGCAGCCAGGTCAACTCGTCCGCGTCGTCGGCGGGAAGCGCCCGCCGGAGCCCCGCACCCGCCCGTACCCGTGGACCGGACCCCGTACCCCTTCGAACCGTCACCCCCGCACACTGCCCACCAGCACCCGTCACGCGCAGCCCCTGTGGACAACGGGTGGATCTTGGAGAGAATCGGCCCCCGGAGGGGCCGTTTGCCTCCAAGATCCACCGCGTCGGCGAGCGACCGGGGTGGCTGGGGGACGGGTGGGTTACTCGGCGGCGGTGGTGGCCTTGCGGGGGGCGGCCTTCCTGGCCGGGGTCTTCTTCGCCGTCGTGGTCGTGGCGGTGGTCGTCTTCTTGGCGGCCGTGGACTTCGCGGCGGCGGTCTTCTTCGCCGTCGTCGCCTTGGTCGCCGTGGCCTTCTTGGCCGCCGCCTTCTTGGCGGGGGCCTTCTTCGCCGCCGCCTTCTTCGGGGCCGGGCCCTTCGCCCGCTTCTCGGCCAGCATCTCCGACGCCTGCTCGATGGTCAGCTCCTCCGGGGTCTGCCCGCGCCGCAGCGACGCGTTGAACTCCCCGTCGGTGACGTACGGCCCGAACCGGCCGGCCTTGATCACCTGTGGCTTCTCGGTCCGCGGGTCGCCGCCCATCTCGCGCCGGGGGGGCGCGGCGGCCCGACGCTGGCGGGTCTTCGGGGCGGCCAGCAGGGCCAGCGCCTCGTCGAGGGTGACGGTGAACATCTTGTCTTCCGAGTCCAGCGAGCGGAACTCGTCACCGCGCTTGACGTACGGGCCGTAGCGGCCGTTGTTGGCGACGACCTCCGCGCCGTCCGGGGCGACCCCGATCACCCGGGGCAGGCTGAGCAGCTTCAACGCCTCGTCGAGGGTGAGCGAGTCCGGGGTCTGCGTGCGCAGCAGCGACGACTTGCGCTCGCCGCTGGCGACGTACGGGCCGAACCGGCCGGACTTGAGCACGATCGGCTCCCCGGTGGCCGGGTCGTCGCCGAGCTTGCGTTCGCCGCCCCCGCCGAGGAACAGCTCGTGCACCTTCTCCGGGGTCAACTCGTCGGGGGCCAACCCCTCCGGGATCGGCGCCCGGTCGCCCTGGCTGCCGCCCTCCTCGCCGTCGGCCTTCGGTGCCGGCTGCTCGCCGGGCAGGGCCCGCTGGAGGTACGGCCCGAACCGACCGACCCGGACGACGACCTCGCGCCCCTCGTCGTCGGTGTGCAGCGGGATCGAGTTGACGCTACGCGCGTCGATCTCGCTGAGGTTCTCGGTGACCAGCTTCTTCAACCCGCCCGCGTGGGCGATGGCCTGGTCCCCGGTGCCGTTGCTGCTGCCGAAGTAGAACGCGGTGAGGAAGTCGACGGCGGCGTGGTCGCCCCCGGCGATCTCGTCCAGCTCGTTCTCCATGCTGGCGGTGAAGTCGTAGTCGATCAGGCGCGGGTAGTGCCGTTCCATCAGCCCGATCACCGCGAACGCCAGGAACGTCGGGATCATCGCCTGGCCGCGCTTGGTGACGTAGCCCCGGTCCTGGATCGTCTGCATGATCGACGCGTACGTCGACGGGCGGCCGATGCCCAGCTCCTCCAGTGCCTTGACCAGCGACGCCTCGGTGTAGCGCGACGGCGGCTGGGTGTGGTGGCCCTGCGCGGCCAGCTCGTCGGCGGTCAACGGCTGGTCCTTGACCAGGGTGGGCAGCCGACGCTCGGCGTCCTCGGCCTCGGCGTTCTCGTCGTCGCTGGACTCGACGTACGCCCGCAGGAAGCCCGGGTCGGTGATGGTCTTGCCGGTGGCGCCGAAGTCCGCCTCCTCCTGCGCGGCGGAGACCGCCCGGATGCGCACCGAGACGCTGGAGCCGACCGCGTCGGTCATCTGCGAGGCGATGGTCCGCCGCCAGATCAGCTCGTAGAGCTTGAACTCCTCGCCGGACAGCTCCTTGGCCACGTCGCCGGGGGTGCGGAAGTTGTCCCCCGCCGGGCGGATCGCCTCGTGCGCCTCCTGGGCGTTCTTCACCTTGCCGGTGTAGCGGCGCGGCTCCGGCGGCACGCTGCGCTCGCCGTACAGCTCGACGATCTGCCGGCGGGCCGCCGCGATGGCGGTCTCCGACAGGTTCACCGAGTCGGTACGCATGTAGGTGATGTAGCCGTTCTCGTAGAGCCGCTGCGCGGTGCGCATCGTCTGCTGCGACGAGAACCGCATCTTGCGGGCCGCCTCCTGCTGGAGGGTCGAGGTGATGAACGGCGCGTACGGGCGACGGCGGTAGGGCTTCTCCTCGACCCGGGTGACGGTGAACGGCCGCCCGTCGAGGCGGGCCGCCAGGCCCCGCGCCCCGCTCTCGTCGAGGTGCACCACGCCCGCGCCGGGCCGCACCCGGCCGGTGGTCGGCTCGAAGTCCTTGCCGGTGGCGATCCGGTCACCGTTGAGCGCGACCAGGGTGGCGTTGAAGGTACGCGGGCCCTCGCCCGGGTTGGCCACCGCGAGGGTGGCGAGGATGTCCCAGTACTCCGCGGTGCGGAAGGCCATCCGCTGGCGCTCCCGCTCGACCACGATCCGGGTCGCCACGGACTGCACCCGGCCCGCCGAGAGCCTCGGCATGACCTTCTTCCACAGCACCGGGGAGACCTCGTAGCCGTAGAGCCGGTCGAGGATGCGCCGGGCCTCCTGGGCGTCGACCAGGTCGCGGTCGATTTCGCGGGGGTTCGCCACCGCCGCCTGGATGGCCGGCTTGGTGATCTCGTGGAAGACCATCCGCTTGACCGGCACCTTGGGCTTGAGGGTCTCCACCAGGTGCCAGGCGATCGCCTCGCCCTCGCGGTCCTCGTCCGTGGCCAGGAAGATCTCGTCGACCTCCTTGGCCAGCTTCACCAGCTTGCTGATCTGCTGCTTACGGTCGGCCGAGACCACGTAGAGGGCGTGGAAGCCGTTGTCGACGTCCACCCCCAGCCGGGCCCACGACTCACCCTTGTACTTGGCCGGCACGTCGGCGGCGTTGCGGGGCAGGTCCCGGACGTGGCCGAAGCTGGCCTCCACGACGTACCCCGGGCCGAGGTAGCCCGAGATCGTCTTGGCCTTCGCCGGTGACTCGACGATGACCAGACGGGTGGTTCCAGCTCTGCTCGGCACGTCTCTCCCCGACCTCGCTCCTGCTCCAGGCCCGTTTCGGGCCGTGTTGCGCCCGCCGGACCACCGTCGGTCCGGATGTCCAACGTAACGCGCCGCCCCGGTTCCGGGTCCCGGGGGCGGCAAACAGCGTCCGCGCGGCGGCACCGCCGGCGCCGCGCGGCCTCAGTGACCGGACGGCGCCACCGTACACCGTGGGTAGGCCCCGAAGTGGGCCACGGTGACGACGCCGGCCCTCCGACCTGGGCGAACCCAGGTGTTCACAGAGTGAGACGACTAGCATACTCTCCGCGATACCGTCCATGATCGGACGCCCGGCCGGTCTCGGCTGATCGACTCCAGTGGGCCGAAGTGGCGGCATCCGGTCGCTCCGATACCGCAACAGCCCCCGTAGAGCCGATCACCACCCGGCCCCCGGGCGGCCGGCGGGCCCGGGCGGGCGGTCACGGCCAGAGGTCGGCGGGGGCGGCCGGCGGGCGGTCGCCGACCAGTTCGGCCAGCCGGGCCAGCCGCCGCCCACCGATCCGGTACGCCGGGCCGCCCGCCTCCACCTCCAGCAGCGCCGCCGGCAGGCCCACCACCGCGAGCGCCGCCCGCACCACCGGCCACCACGGCTCGTCGCGCCGGTCGAGGCGCAGCAGCAGCCCGGCGTCGTCGGCCGCCCCGGCGGCGGCCAGCCACAGCCGCAGCCGCCGACCGTGCAGGTGGAACCGGGGCGGCGGCCGCTTCACCCCACCGGCCAGCCAGGCCGTCGCCAACGGCGCCAGCGTGGTCAGGTACGGGGTCCGCACGACGTAACGCTGCTCCCCGGTCGACTCCCAGCCCGCCGCGAGCCCCCGCCGGGCCAACTCGTCGACGAGCACGTGCACCCGCCAGGCCGCGTCCACCCCGACGGACAACCGGGCGGTACGGCCCATCCGGTGCACCTCCCCCGGGCCGGCGAGCAGCCCGGCCAGGTCGGCGACGGACGGATCGGCCGCCTCGGTGCCGAACAGCGACAGCTGACGCCCCGGTTCCCCGGGCGGGTCGGCACGCCTCAGCGACACTCCGGAACCTCGTCGAAGGCCTGCTTGAGTTCTGTCGAGTTGAGCCGCCCGGTGTCCAGCGCGCTCGCGTCGTACTCCCGGTTGAGCGTGTCCACCGCGGCCTGGACGCCGTCGTAGAAGGCGGCGGCCCGCGTGGTGTCCAGGGCGTCGATGGTGTCCCCGGCGCGGCCGTAGGCGTCCCTGATCTTCGCCAGGGAGGTGCGGAACCCCTTCGACACCTCGTCGCCGTGGTCCGTCTCCGGGATGCCCGCGTCGGCGATCCGGCGGCGGGCCGTCTCGCTCGCCTGTTCGGCGCCGCCGAAGAGCCGCACCAGGTTCTCCTTCGCCTGCGCCGGGGTGGTCTGCGCGGTCATCTGCTGGTGGGTGCTGCTGGTGAGCTTGCTGATCTCGGCCCGCCACGGGGTGAGCGCCTCGCAGACCGACGCCGCCCAGACCCGGGGGCTGGGCCCGCCACCGCACCCGGCCACGACGAGTACGACCGTGACGAGGACCGCCGTGAGCTTCCCGGCGTCACCCGCCCGACACGTACGCATGCGTTGCAGCGTACGGCCTCCGGGCGATTGCGCCAGCGGTCAGGTTTCGGGTGCACCGCCCGACGCGGCGGGCCCCCGTGGGACCGGGGACCCGCCGCGTCGTGACTCAGGCGTTGGCGGCTTCGACCCGCTTCGGGTCGTTGCCCGTGCCGGTGCCGCCACCGTCCGGGGTGGAGTCCATGGCGACGCCCTTGCGCTTGCTGAACACCACCGCCGCGACCACGATCAGGGTGGCGACCACCGCGACCGTCAGGCGCAGCGGGGTGTTCCGGTCGTCGCCGACGCTCCAGGCCACCACGGCCGGCGCGATCAGCAGCGAGACCAGGTTCATCACCTTGAGCAGCGGGTTGATCGCCGGGCCGGCGGTGTCCTTGAACGGGTCGCCGACGGTGTCGCCGATGACCGTCGCCGAGTGCGACTCGGAGCCCTTGCCGCCGTAGGAACCGTCCTCGACGAGCTTCTTGGCGTTGTCCCACGCGCCACCGGAGTTGGACAGGAAGACCGCCATCAGGGTGCCCGCCCCGATCGCCCCGGCCAGGTAGGAGGCCAGCGCGCCGGGACCGAGGCCGAAGCCGACCGCGATCGGGGCGAGGATGGCCAGCAGGCCGGGGGTCATCAGCTCGCGCTGCGCGTCCCGGGTGCAGATGTCGACGACCTTGCCGTACTCGGGGCGCTGGGTGCGGTCCATGATGCCGGGCAGCTCACGGAACTGCCGGCGGACCTCCATCACCACCGCGCCGGCCGAGCGGGACACCGCGTTGATGGCCAGCCCGGAGAAGAGGAAGACCACCGCCGCGCCGATGATCAGACCGACCAGGTTGCGCGGGTTGGCGACGTTGAGCGCGTTGAGGATCTCGCTGCCGACGTCCCCGACGCCCGCGTCGGAGTACGCGGTGCGCAGCGTGTCGGTGTACGAGCCGAACAGCGCGGTGGCCGCGAGCACGGCGGTGGCGATCGCGATGCCCTTGGTGATCGCCTTGGTGGTGTTGCCGACCGCGTCCAGTTCGGTGAGGATCCGCGCGCCGTTCTCGTCGATGTCGCCGGACATCTCGGCCACGCCCTGCGCGTTGTCGGAGATCGGGCCGAAGGTGTCCATCGCGACGATCACGCCGACGGTGGTGAGCAGGCCGGTGCCGGCCAGCGCGACCGCGAACAGCGACAGGGTGATGGAGCTGCCGCCGAGCAGGAACGCGCCGAAGACCCCGGCGCCGATCAGCAGCGCCGAGTAGACCGCCGACTCCAGGCCGACGCTGATGCCGGCGAGGATGACGGTGGCCGGGCCGGTCTGCGAGCTCTTGCCGATGTCCTGCACCGGACGCCTGTTGGTCTCGGTGAAGTAGCCGGTCAGCGCCTGGATGGCGGCGGCCAGCACGATGCCGATGACGACCGCGCCGATGGCGACCACGCGGGGGTTCTGGTCGACGCCGGTGAGCCCGCCCTCCAGCTCGCCGAAGCTGGCCGGCAGGTAGAGGAAGGCGGCGACCGCGACCAGCACCGCGGAGAGCACGGCGGAGAGGTAGAAGGCCCGGTTGATGGCGGTCAGGCCGTTGCGGTCGGAGGGACGCAGCCGGGTGATGAAGACCCCGACGATGGCGATCAGGACCCCGATGGTGGAGATGATCAGCGGGAAGACCAGACCGTCCTCGCCGAACGCGGCGCGGCCGAGGATCAGCGCGGCGACCAGCGTCACCGCGTACGACTCGAAGAGGTCGGCGGCCATACCCGCGCAGTCGCCGACGTTGTCGCCCACGTTGTCGGCGATGGTGGCGGCGTTGCGCGGGTCGTCCTCGGGGATGCCCTGCTCGACCTTGCCGACCAGGTCGGCGCCGACGTCGGCGGCCTTGGTGAAGATGCCGCCGCCGACCCGCATGAACATGGCGAGCAGGGCGGCACCGAAGCCGAAGCCCTCCAGCACGGTCGGTGCGTCGCCCTTGAACAGCATGACCACGAGCGCCGCGCCGAACAGGCCGAGGCCGACGGTGAGGAAGCCGACCACGCCGCCGGTCCGGAAGGCGATCTTCATGGCGGCCTCCCGGCCGCCGGCCGCCTCCCGGGCCGCGGCGGCGACCCGCAGGTTGGCGCGGGTGGCCAGCCACATCCCGGCACCGCCGATGAACGCGCTGAACAGGGCGCCGACCACGAAGAACGCGGACCGGCCGATCTTCACCGCCAGTTCGCTGCCGTCGGTGTCGTGCACCGGCAGCAGGAAGAGCAGCACGACGGCGACGACCACGAAGATCGCCAACGTCCTGAACTGCCGGAGCAGATAGGCGGAGGCGCCCTCCTGCACCGCGCCGGAGATCTCCTGCATGTTGGTGGTGCCCTTACCGGCTGCCAGCACGGCCTTGGTCAAGGCGGCGGCGAAGACGAGTGCCACCAGCGCGATGACCGCGGCGATGACGACGTACGTCACGTTCTCTCCGGTGAGGGACAGCGCGCCGCCTTCGGCGGCCAAGGTCCCGGACATCTATGTCCTCCTGTACCGAACACTGTCGCGCCGGCCAGTGGACGTATGGCCGACGCCTGGATGCGGTGGCGCACGTGCTCCGAACCCGCCGCCACGGAAGATGATCAACATCCATATCCGCTGGCTGCGGGAACGATCACGTACTGACAACTCACAGACTGTAGCCCTGCCCAGTGTTGGAGGTCACACCTGGGGGACGCCGTGTTCGGATGATCTCTGTAACTGTGTTATGAGGAAAAATCTGATATAGGAGGCCATCAACACTGCGAGGCCGCGACCCACCAAGGGTCACGACCTCGCATACGTACAGTGACAATCAGCGACCGACCGGCCACACCATCCGGACCTCGGTCCCGATGCCCTCGGCCACCGGCCGCACCTGGAGGTCCTCCACGAAACCGGCGAGCAGCGCGAAGCCCACCCCGGTGGTCAGCGCCTCGTCGGTCAACGCCTCGTTGGCCAACTCGTCGGCGTTCAACGCGGCCAGACCCAGCCCCGCCTCGATCGGCGCCCGGTCCACCACCCGCACCGAATACGCTCCGGAGTCGGACATCTCCACGAGCACCGGGTCGGCCAACCCGTACTGGTGGTGCAGGGCGACCGCCCGGGTGCACGCCTCACCGATCGCCAGACGTACCTCGTCGAGCAGATCCTCCCGGACCCCGGCCCGACGGGCCACCGCCACACCGACCAGGCGGGCGGTGCGCACGTGCACCGGCGCCGGCGAGAAGGAGAGCCGGACCGTCGCCATCACGCGCCGGGGACGGTGGGGTCGGCGGCGATCGCCGCGTCCACCGTCGGGTGCAGGGGGAAGACCTGGTCCAGGGCGGTGATCCGGAAGATCTTCAGCAGCGGCTCCTTGTCGCAGACCAGGGCGAACGACCCCCCGGCCGACCGCAGCCGCTTCAGGGCACCGACCAGCACACCCAGGCCCGTGGAGTCGAGGAAGTCCACCCGCCCCAGGTCGACGACCACCCGCCGGGCACCGCCGTCGATCAACTCCAGGAGCCGTTCGCGCAGTCGGGGTGCGGTGTAGACGTCCACCTCACCGCCGACCTCGAGCACCGTGTGTTCCCCCACGGTGCGGGTCGCCAGCGACAGCTCCATCAGTCCTCCTCCGAGAGCCGTAAACTCTCCTGGGCATCTAACCATCCCCGCCGGACGGCCTGACGAGGTCACCGGCGGCGACTCCTCCATACCCACCGGCCCGGTTGTTCAGCACCGAACACCAGTGCGAGAGTGCAGGACGTGAACCCCGCAGCCACCGCCACCGCAGGCCCCGGCACCGGGCGAGGCCCGGCCGAGCTGCTGCACCGGCTGCGCACCCGCCACCCGGTCGACCCGGTCACCCACGTCGAGCGGGTGCCGGCCCGCGCCGGGCAGCAGGCGCCGTGGCCGCAGTGGGCCCCCGAGGAGCTACGGGCGGCGTTCGCCCGACGCGGCGTCACCGCCCCCTGGCGGCACCAGGCCGAGGCCGCCGAGCTGGCGTACGCCGGGCAGCACGTCGTGGTGGCCACCGGCACCGCGTCCGGCAAGTCCCTGGCGTACCAGCTCCCGACGCTGGCCACGCTGCTGGCCGATCCCCGGGCCACGGTGCTCTACCTGGCCCCCACCAAGGCCCTCGCCGCCGACCAGCTCCGCGCCGTCGCCGGCCTCGACCTCGACGGGGTACGCCCCGCCACCTACGACGGGGACACCCCGCGCACCGAACGGGAGTGGATCCGCCGGCACTCCCGGTTCGCGCTGACCAACCCGGACATGCTGCACCACGGCCTGCTACCCGGACACACCCACTGGTCGGGGTTCCTGCGCCGGCTGACGTACGTGGTCGTCGACGAGTGCCACACCTACCGGGGCGTGTTCGGCTCGCACGTGGCGCACGTGCTGCGCCGGCTGCGCCGCCGGTGCGCGCAGTTCGGCCGTACCCCCGTGTTCCTGCTCGCGTCGGCGACGTCGGGTGACCCGGCGGCGACCGCCGGACGGCTCACCGGCGTGCCCGTCACCGCCGTCACCGAGGACACCTCGCCGCGCGGCGGGGTCACCTTCGCGCTCTGGGAACCGCCGCTGCTGCCGCCGCCCGCCGACGTCGGAGCCATCGCCGGCGTCGGAGCCGCCCCCGACGACCTGACCCAGGTCCGCCGGTCGGCGCTGCGGGAGACCGCCGACCTGCTCGCCGACACCGTCGCCGAGGGGGTACGCACGCTCGCCTTCGTCCGGTCCCGGCGTGGCGCGGAGGTGGTCGCCGCGAACGCCCGCCGGGCGCTGGACGAGGCGGTGCCCGGCCTCGGCGAGCGGGTCGCCGCCTACCGGGCCGGGTACCTGAAGGAGGAACGCCGGAAACTGGAGCGGGCCCTGCTCCACGGCGACCTGCTCGGGCTGGCCTCCACCAACGCGCTGGAACTCGGCGTCGACCTGGTCGGGCTGGACGCGGTGCTGATCTGCGGCTGGCCGGGCACCCGGGCGTCGCTGTGGCAGCAGGCCGGCCGGGCCGGGCGCTCCGGGGACGAGGCACTCGCCGTGCTGGTGGCCCGGGACGATCCGCTCGACACCTACCTGGTGCACCATCCGGAGGCGCTGTTCGGCCGCCCGGTCGAGGCGACGGTGCTCGACCCGGCCAACCCGTACGTGCTCACCCCGCAGCTCGCCTGCGCCGCCGCCGAGTCCCCGCTCACCCCGGCCGACCTGGAACTGTTCGGTGACGGGGCGAAGGAGGCCGTCGACGAGCTGGTGCAGGCCGGTGACCTGCGGCAGCGGCCCACCGGCTGGTACTGGCGGCACCGGGAACGTCCCGAGATCGACCTGCGCGGCCAGGGCGGGGCACCGATCTGCGTGGTGGAGGCGTCCACGGGGCGGCTGCTCGGCACCGTCGACGGCGGCTCGGCGCACTTCCTCGTCCACCCGGGGGCGGTCTACCTGCACCAGGGCGTCTCGTACGTGGTCGACGCGTTGGACCTCGACGACGGGTGCGCGCTGGTGCACGCCGAGGAGCCGGACTGGTCCACCCACGCCCGGGACGTCACCTCGCTCTCGGTGGTGTCGGTCCGCTCGTACCGGGACGCCGGCCCGGTCGGGCTCTTCCTCGGCGAGGTGGACGTCACCAGTCAGGTGGTCTCCTACCAGCGTCGCCGGATCGCCTCCGGCGAGGTGATCGACACCCGCCCGCTGGACCTGCCGGCCCGGGAGCTGCGGACCGTCGCGGTCTGGTTCACGCTCTCCCCGCAGTCGTTGACGGCGGCCGGGGTCGAGCCGGCGGACGTGCCGGGGGCGTTGCACGCCGCCGAGCACGCCGCGATCGGGCTGCTGCCGCTGATGGCCACCTGCGACCGGTGGGACATCGGCGGGCTGTCCACCGCCCTGCATCCGGACACCGAGGCACCCACCGTGTTCGTCTACGACGGCCATCCCGGCGGGGCCGGCTTCGCCGAGCGGGCCTACCGGACGGCGGCGGCCTGGCTGGGTGCCACCCGGGACGCCGTCGTCGAGTGCGGCTGCGAGTCGGGCTGCCCGTCCTGCGTCCAGTCCCCGAAGTGCGGCAACGGCAACAACCCGCTGTCCAAGTCGGGCGCGGTCCGGGTCCTCGACGTGGTCCTGGCCAACCTGTCCGCCACCACCGCGCCCGCCCAGCCCGGCCCCGCCGACCGCTAGCGGAGACCCGGCCGGCGGTCTCACTGCGTGGGGCGGGCCGCCATTGACTCCCGGGATCGTGCTTGAGCGGAACGACATCTGGGCATTGATGCATGGGAGCGCTTCCATCGATAATCGGAAGTGCCCCTCACCGCCGACCCTGCCGTTCATGCCGACCCGGAGGAGAAGCCGTGGCCGACACCATCGCCGAGACCGTCGACCTGCTCTACACGATCGACCAGGACAATCTCACCCCCGACCAGTTGATCGCGCTGGGTGCCGCCCTGGCCGGCCTGGCCCAGGCGGAACGCCTGGACCAGATCAACGAGCGGCTGCGGGGAATCCACCAGGTGCTCAACACCTGGGCGCTCAAGGCGACCGCCGACGGACGCTGACGCGGGCGCTCTGCTCGTGGGGCGGCCGCCCGGCGACGCCGGGCGCCGACGGGGGTGGCCGACTGGCAACAGCGGGCGCTGGTCGTGGGGTTGTGCGAGACTCCGGCGCACCCTTCGGAGGAGTTCTCATGCAGTTGGACAGTTTGCAGGCACAGCACCAGTTCCACGTCCGGCAGCGGATCCGGATGATGGTCAACCAGTACGAGGTCCGGGCGGTGGCGGCGGACGGCACCGAGGGCGAGTTGCTGGCGTTCGCGCAGCAGAAGCGGCTCGCCTTCAAGGAGCAGGTCACGATCTACTCCGACGACTCCAAGCAGCACCCGCTGCTCGGTTTCAAGGCCCGTCAGCGGCTCGACCTCGGTGCCACGTACGACGTGACCGATCACGCCGGCACACCGATCGGGCTGTTCCGCAAGGACTTCGCCCAGTCGCTGCTCCGCTCGACCTGGCACGTCGAGCAGGCCGGCCTGCCGCCGATGACCGGCCAGGAGCGCAGCATGCCGGTGGCCCTGCTCCGCCGGTTCGTCGACTCGCTGTCCTGGCTGCCGTACCACTTCGACTTCACCGCCGGTGGTCAGCCGGTGTTCTCGGTGATCAAGAAGTGGGGGCTGCGGGACCGTTACGTCGTCGAGGTGCCGCACCCGCAGATCGACAGGCGACTGGTGATCGCCATGGCCATCGGTCTGGACGCGCTCCAGGGCCGCTGAGCCACCCGCCGCCCGGTTGCGGGTCGGGCCGGTCCATCCTGCTCCCAGGTTGGCCGGCCCGACCTGCTTCGGGGCGGGGACGGTCAACCTTGTTCCGGGGCGGGCCGGCACGCCTTGTTGCGGGGCGGGCCGGCACGATCCGACCGGCCTCAGCACCGGACCGCGCTCAGACCAATCAACCACGGACCGGTCAGCCCCGGACCGGGCCGGCGCGGGCGGTGGTGGTGGCGTACCGCCGCAGCCCTGGCAGCGGGGTGACCGCCACCTCGACCGTCACCACCACATCGAGCCCGTCCGCCCGGCAGGTGACCAGCCGGGCGGCATTGGCGCGGACGAACTCGTCGGCGGTCGCACAGGCCACCCCGGCACCCTGCGGCGCAACGCCGGCCCCCGCGAGGGCACCGAAGTCGGCAGCGACCCGGGCCTGGTGCCGCGCCAGCCGGGCCGCGCCGATCGCCGCCCCGAACAGCCCGACCAGGACGAAGACCAGGCCGATGGCGAGCACCAGCACGGTGGCCCCACCCCGGTCGGCGACGCCACCGGGCCTCTCCCCTCCGGGACCCGGCACCCCGACTCGGCGAGTAGCGCGCTGGGGCCGGCAGTCGCGGCTCACGGGCCGGTTCCCCACTCGCCCGCCCCAGGTCCACCCTCATCCGGGACGGGCATATCCGGGGTTCGCGCGTCCAGGACTGGTACGGCCGGTTCCCCTACGCCAGGTTGCGGCATTCCGGGCTGGGGTGCGCCAGGTCTCGGCGTGCCCGGCTGGGGTGCCTCCGGTTGCGGTGGGCCCGGCTCCGGCGTGGGCAGTTCCCACATGACCGGCTGTGGTGCACCGGGCTGTGGTGCACCGGGTTCGACGGCGGCGACCGTGCCTGCCTCGACGGTGAGTCGGGGCAGCCGGGCACCGAGCGCGCGGACCGGGGCGCGGACCGTCGCGGTGACCCGCCCCTCGCGCACCACGATCGACACGTCCGCCGCCTCCGGTGCGATCCGGGTGCCCGCGCCGGTCCCGTCCTCGCCCCGGGAGGCAGCGAGCGCCGCCTCCCGGGCCGCATCCAGGCAGGCCGCCTTCGTGGTGACCGCGTCGACGGCGGTGATTCCGGCGAACAGGAGCAGGAGCAGCGCCGGCAGACCGGTCGCCAGTTCGGCGGTGAACGAGCCCCGGTCCCGACCGGCCGGCCGGCGCGGTCTCACTTCAACGCCCGGTCGATGACCGCCGTCAGTGCAGCCTGCACGTTGCCCGAGGTGAGCACCTTGAGCAGGATGCCCGCGAAGGCGACGGCGGCGAGGGTGCCCACGGCGTACTCGGCGGTGTTCATCCCCGCGTCCCCACGCAGCCGGCTGAGGAGTTTGCGCATCGTTCGTTCCTTTCTCGATGTTGGGTCACAGCACATCGCCGAGGACGGCGACGATCACCGGCACCAGGCCGGCGAGAATGAAGGCCGGCAGGAAGCACAGGCCCAGCGGCAACACGATCAGCACGCCGGCCCGCCGGGCGGACGCTTCCGCCGCCGTGGAGCGGTCGGCCCGGAGATCGTCGGCGACGCGACCGAGGGCACCGGCCAACGCCGCCCCGCTGCGGGACGAGCGCAGTGCGGCGGCCACCATCCGGTCCGCCCCGGGCACCGGTGCCAGGTGGGCCCACGCCTCCGACGGCTCGCCGCCGAGCAGCAGCGTCCGCCCGATCCGAGCGAGGCGGGCGGCCAGTGGGCCGTCCAACGCGTCGGCCACCGCGAGCACCGACCGGTCCACCGGGGCGCCGGCCCGCATCGCCGCCGCCAGCAGGTCAGCGGCGAGCGGCAGGTCAGCGGCCTCCCGAAACCGGCGCTTCCGCACTGCGGGCGGGGTGATCCGTCGCAGTAACCGGTCCGCCACCGGGGCGGTCACCGTGCCGCCCAGCACACCGGGCCAACCGCCTACCAGCAGCAGGACCGCCACACCCGCCAGGGCGGCCCCGAGCCGTATCCGGTCCGGCCACCAGCCCGGCCGGCTCCGGTCGGCACGCCGCCCGGTCAGGCCGTTCCACCGCCGGCCGGCCCGGTTGCCGCGCACCGCGACCAGTAACGCGGCCAGGACCAGGCAACCGGCCGACAGGTGATTCGGAGACATCACCCGCCTCCACCGGGGACGGTGCCCAGCCGCTCGGCCCAGAGCAACCCGCCGGCCTGCAGACCCATCGCGACGAGGGCACAGCCGGCCCCGACCGGGGTGTGCAGCAGCACCGCCAGCGGATCGACGCCGATGCCGTAGCCGAGGGCGATGCCGCCGAGCGGAAGCGCGGCCAGCAGCAGCGCGGTGGCGTTGGCCCCTGCCGCCTGGGCGGCGGCACCGGCCAGGCCCCGGTCGAACGCCCGCGCGTCGGCCTCGACGCGTTCGAGGAGTTCGGCCAGGGGCGCTCCGGTCCGGTCGGCGAGCCGGACCGCCGACCGGGTCAGCCGGGCGAGCCGGTCCGTCCCGGCCGGGTCGTCGTCCGGACCCGCCGCCCCGGGTTCCGGGCTCGGCGCGGCTTCACGGGGAACGGGCAGGCCGGCCCGCAGGTCGGCGGCGAGTGCCCCGAGCCGGTCCAGGTGGCGGCGACGTTCCCGGCCGACCTGCCCGGCGAGCCGCCGCCGGTGCACGGCACGTGCCCCGAGCATCCCGTAGCCGGCCAGGAGGAACGCGGCGACCGGCCCGGCGGCGAGGCCACCCGTACCGGCACCGACGAGACCGGCCAACAGCAGGACCCTCCTCGGCGGGCCGGACACCAGCCGGGTCAGCAGCCGTCGACCGGATGCGGGCCGGTGGGGGTCGACAGGCTCCGCCACAGGGTGTCGCGGTGCGGGGAGCACGCTGCGGCGGCGGCGTCGGCTGCTGCGTACCGGCCAGGCGACCACCAGGGCCGCGCCGGTCAGTAGTGCCGCGACCAGCCACAACGGCGACGTCATGCCCGCCCCGTCGCATCGGGTCGGGGTGCCCGCAGCAGGGGTGGCACCGGCACTCCCCGGTCGTGGAGCAGGATCGCGAGACCGGGCCCGGCCGGACCGACGCCCTGCCCGCGTACCCAGGCGGGCACCACCGTCACCAGCCGGTCGGGGCCGTCGGCCAGCAGCAGGCAGATCGACTCCAGCAGCCGGCCGTCAGCGCCCCGACGTACCTGGACCAGCACCTGGAGCGCGGCGGTGACCTGTGCGTGCAGTGCCGCCCGGGGGAGTCCACCGAGCAACCCGAGCGCCTCCAGCCGGGCCGGCACGTCGGCCGGGGTGTTGGCGTGCAGGGTCCCCGCCCCTCCATCGTGGCCGGTGTTGAGCGCGGCCAGCAGGTCGACCACCTCGGCACCCCGGCACTCGCCGACGACCAGCCGGTCGGGACGCATCCGCAGTGCCTGCCGGACCAGCTCGCTCAACCCGATCACGCCCGCGCCCTCCACGTTGGCCGTCCGGGCCTGGAGACCGACCACGTGCGGGTGCACCGGGTGCAGTTCGGCGGCGTCCTCGACCAGCACGATGCGTTCCGTCGTCGGCACCAGGCCGAGCATCGTGTTGAGCAGGGTGGTCTTGCCCGATCCGGTGCCGCCGGTGACCAGGTAGGCCAGTCGGGCGGCCACCACCGCGGCGAGGACCGGTGCGACCTGCTGCGGCACGGTGCCCTGCCGGACCAGTTCGTCGAGGGTGAACGGCCGGTGCCGGAAGGTGCGCAGCGACAAGTAGGGCCCGTCGGTCGCCACCGGCGGCAGCACGGCGTGCAGCCGGGTGCCGTCGGGCAGTCGGGCGTCCGCGCAGGGCGAGCCGTCGTCGAGCCGACGCCCGGCCGCAGCGGTGAGCCGTTGGGCCAGCCGGCGTACGTCGTCGACCGTGCCGAGCGGCACCGCCACCTGGTGCAGCCCGGCACCCCGGTCGACCCAGACCCGGAGCCCGTTCACGAGCACGTCGGTGACGTCTGGATCGGCGAGCAGCGGGGCGAGTGGCCCGGCACCCACCAGGTCGTCGTGCACCCGGTCGGCGATCCGCAGCACGGCGGTGTCACCGAGGACGGCGGCGGACGGTTCGGCGCGTACGGCGGAGACGATCGCTGCCGGGGTGACAGGTGTGGTCGTGTCGGCCATTCGCTGCCGGACCCGGGCGGCGAACTCCTCGGGTCGCCCGGTCACGCCGCACCCGGCACGGGCAGTCCGGTCAGGTCGGTGACCAGTTGACGGCAGAGCGCGGCGAGCGGTCCCCGACCGGCGGCGGCCGGTGCCTCGCCGCGTTCCAGCCCCCGGCACAGGGCCGGCTCGGGGCGCAGCGTGCCGGCCAGCGGCAGCCCGAGGGCACGGGCCACCTCGGCCGCCCGCAGCCGGCCGGGGGCGGGACCCCGGACGATCACCCCCAGGGCGGCGCAGTGCGGAGCCGTCGCCGCGACCACCCGGGCTGCCGCGGCGGTCGCCCGCAGTTCGGCCGGCACCACCACGTACGTCTGGTCGGCGGCCTGGAGGGCGAGCACGGCCGCGTCGTCGAGCTGGCGCGGCAGGTCGACGACGACGAAGTCCCGACCCCGGCGGGCGGCGTCGAGGGTGGCGGCCATCGCCGGGGCGGGTAGGGCCAGCGGCTCGCCCCGGTCCCAGGAGAGGACGACCAGGTCGCCCCGGTGCGGCAGGGCACGGACCAGGGCCGGCGGGTCGACCCGACCGTCGGCGTCGGTGAGCGACGGCCAGCGCAGTCCGTCCAGGTCCTCCCAGCCGAGCAC
>NZ_JBMDWU010000470.1:0-2603 GCF_048594385.1 Micromonospora sp.
AGCTCCGGGGCGGGCCGCGGCGGCCGGTGGCGTCCCGGACCGGGTCCGGCGTCGCCCCGGCGGCCGGCGCGACGGGCCGGGCGGCGTTCTCGACGGCGGGCGTCGGCGGCTGGGGTCGCAGCGACCCGTCGTCGGGCCGCCCGTCACCGGGTCGGGCGTCGGCCCGATCGCCGGTCGGCCGGGCGTCGGCGGGCAGTGTCGCCACCCGCGAGGTCACCACGGACGGTCGGGCGGTGACGGCGACCGGGCCGCCGGTGACGGCGAGGAACCCGCCGAGGCCGGCGGCGAGCACCAGCGCGGTGACCGCCAGCCGGGTCAGGTCGCGCAGCCTCGACACCCAGACCGGCTGGGTGGGGGCTACGCGGATCACCCGTCCAACCTATCCCCGACCGGCCGTACGCGCAGCGGCGGTGACCCGAGCGGAGGAGTGAGTCGGGCCACGGTGTGCCGTGTGGACGGACTGCTCCCACCAGGGATACGGCCATTGACCTGCGCCTGGATGCATCGACGAGAATGAGAATGCCGACAGTTTCCGGCCGGTGGGTCCGGGCAATTCCGCCGACGGCGTGACGCTGCGTCGCGCCGGACCGACAGACCGGAGGAGACACCATGGGAGTACGCCGTCAGGTCGTCGCGGCCGTCGCGGTCGCCGCGGCGGCGGTGCTGGCCACCGCCGCACCCGCGCAGGCCGCGCCGACCGCCGTCGACACCGGACCGCTCACCCCGGTGGCCGACGTCGACGTCGAGCGCTACGCGGGCGACTGGTACCAGGTCGCCGCCATCCCGGCCATCTTCGAGATCCAGTGCTACAAGAACGTGACGGCGCGGTACGACGTCCAGCCCGACGGCACCATCGGGGTCCGCAACACCTGCCGCACCATCGTGGGCACCACCAGCGCGGTCACCGGGCGGGCCCGCAGCGAGAACCCGCCGGCCGACTCGGCGTTGACCGTGTCCTTCCTCAAGCTCGGCGGTAGGTGGATCTACCTGGGTGGGCCGAACTACGTGGTGATCGGGCTCGATCCCGACTACCGGTGGGCGGTCGTCGGCGACCCGGACCGCAGCACCGGTTTCGTCCTCTCCCGGGAGCCGGCGCTGACCGGGGCGCAGACGGCGGCGGCGAAGGCGGCGCTCACCGCCAACGGCTACGACCTGTGCGACTTCCGCACCACCCGGCAGGACGGTGGCGGCGGAGCCGGCAGCTTCTGCTGACCCTCCATCCGCGACGGCCCGTCCCCGCCGGGGCGGGCCGTCGTCGTGTGCCGGTCCGGCGGCTCAGGACCCGGCGTCGGCCGGGTCGGGGCTGAAGAGGGCGAGCAGGGCGCCGACCTGGCGGTCGGCCTCGGCCGGGTGCCGGAAATGGCCGCTCGGGTTGAGCGTGTACTCGTTGCGCCGGCCGACCCGGGTACGCCGCAGGTAGCCGCCGGCCTCCAGGTCGGCGACGATCGCCTGGGCGGCCCGTTCGGTCACCCCGACCTCGTCGGCGACGTCGCGGAGGCGGGCGGTGGGGTTGCGGGCGATGGCGAGCAGCACATGGCCGTGGTTGGTGAGGAACGTCCAGTTCCGGGTGCTCCCCGTGCCGTCTGTCGCCATGCCGGTCATGGTATGGCCCGTACCTGGGAGACCCGTCGTCGGCCGCCCCGACGGGTCCCGGGGTCGCCCGCCGATGCGGTACGCGCCCTGGGTCCGACACGCCGTCGACACCGCGCCGACCGACGCCTGAAACGTGTATCACGAAATCTTGACGTACCTTTAGCTGCGTGTGACCGTGGGGACACGGCCGTCGTCGCCGCCGGCCGG
The DNA here is from genome assembly GCF_048594385.1 of Micromonospora sp. NCBI lineage: Bacteria > Bacillati > Actinomycetota > Actinomycetes > Micromonosporales > Micromonosporaceae > Micromonospora > Micromonospora sp. The sequence goes on from NZ_JBMDWU010000470.1 coordinate 1,801, forward strand.
CGTGACCAGGTGCGATTCCGGACCGAGGTGAGGCAATGGCCCCGATCACTCCGACCCAGGCGTTGGCCGAGTTGCAGGCCGGCAACCGGCGGTTCGTCGCCGGTGCGCCCCGTCATCCCAACCAGGACGCCGGGCACCGCACCGCCGTCGCCGACGGTCAGCATCCCTTCGCCGTCATCGTCGGCTGCTCCGACTCCCGGCTCGCCGCCGAGATCATCTTCGACCGGGGTCTCGGCGACCTGTTCGTGGTCCGGACCGCCGGCCACACCGCCGGGCCCGAGGTGCTCGGCAGCGTCGAGTACGCGGTCACGGTGCTCGGCACCCCGCTGGTGGTGGTCCTCGGGCACGACTCCTGCGGTGCGGTGCAGGCGGCCCGGGACACGGCCCGCACCGGCACCCAGCCCCCGGGGCACCTCTACTCGGTGGTCGCCGCCGTCGGGCCGAGCCTGCGCCGCGCGGCCCAGCAGGGGGTGCACGACATCGACGGGATCGTCGACATCCCCATCGCGCAGCCCGTCGAGGTGCTGCTCGGCAACTCTCCGGTGAGCGCCGCCGAGGTGGCCGCCGGTCGGTGCGCGGTGGTCGGCATGTCCTACCGGCACGCCGCCGGCGAGGTCCACCAGGTCGCCCCGGCCCCCGAGCCCGCCGCCGCGCTGCCCGAGCCCGCCGCCGTGGTGCCCGCACCGGCCGTGCCGGCCGGTGCCGCGCCGGAACCCGTCGCCTCCTGACCCGCACCGGTCACGACGAAGGGCGGCCCGCGGCCGCCGGGGGCCGGAGGGAGTGGGGGGCCCCACACAACAACC
>NZ_JBMDWU010000471.1:0-10074 GCF_048594385.1 Micromonospora sp.
CTACAAACGACAAACGCCCGGCCACCGCTTTCGCGGTCGCCGGGCGATTGCCCTGCTAGATGGCGGTGGTGAAGGGATTTGAACCCTTGGAGGGCGTAAACCCTCACACGCTTTCGAGGCGTGCTCCTTAGGCCACTCGGACACGCCACCGCCGACGAGGGTACAGGAACACCGGTTCGGATGCCGCACCGGTATCCCCCGGGCCGGCCTGGCAGGATCTTTGCCATGAGTACGCACATCGGCGCGAAGCCGGGCGAGATCGCCGAGCGGGTCCTGATGCCGGGCGACCCGCTGCGGGCCAAGTGGATCGCGGAGACCTACCTCGAGGGTGCCACCTGCTACTCGACGGTGCGGGGCATGCTGGGCTTCACCGGGCGGTGGAACGGCGTGGACGTCTCCGTCCAGGGCTCCGGCATGGGCATGCCGTCCGCGTCCATCTACGCCCACGAGCTGATCAACGAGTACGGCGTGAAGACGCTGGTCCGGGTCGGTTCCTGCGGCGCGCTCACCGAGGACCTGCAGCTCCGGGACGTGATCGCGGCGATCGGGTCGTCGACCGACTCGAACATGAACCGGATGCGCTTCGACGGGCTGATCGACTACGCCCCGGTGGCCGACTTCGGGTTGCTGCGTACCTCGGTCGAGGTGGCCGAGCGGCGCGGCATCACCATGCACGTCGGCCCGATCCTCGCCGCCGACGCCTTCTACACCGACCGGCCCGACCTGTACGACACCCTCGCCGACTACGGGGTGCTGGCGGTGGAGATGGAGTCGGCCGCGCTCTACACGATCGCCGCCCGGTTCAAGGCCCGCGCCCTGACCCTGCTGACGGTCAGCGACCACATCAAGACCGGCGCGAAGACCACCGCCCAGGAGCGTGAGCAGACCTTCGGTCAGATGGTCGAGATCGCCCTGGACACCGTTGCCGCTTCCTGACCGTCGCCTCGACGGCTCGCAGCGGGGCCGATGTTGCGGTGTCCCCGCCCGGCGATACCGCAACATCAGCCCCGTCACCCAAACCCAACCCCGCCCCGCCCCGTTGACCCGGCCCCGGGGTCAGCGGAAGAAGGCGCGCAGGACGGCGGCGTTCTCGGTCTCCAGGACCCCGGCATACACCTCGGGGCGGTGGTTGAGCCGGCGGTCGCGCAGGACGTCCCAGAGCGAGCCGGCCGCCCCGGTCTTGGGCTCCCAGGCGCCGAAGACGACGGTCGAGATCCGGGCCAGCACCAGCGCGCCCGCGCACATCGTGCACGGCTCCAGGGTGACCACCAGCGTGCAGTCGTCCAGCCGCCACCGGCCCGTCCGCGCGGCGGCCCGGCGCAGCGCGAGCACCTCGGCGTGTGCGGTCGGGTCCCCGGTCAGTTCCCGTTCGTTGCGTCCGACGGCCAGTTCGGTGCCGTCCGGGCCGTAGACCACCGCCCCCACCGGCACGTCGTCGACCGTCGCCGCGGCATCGTCGCGGCCGGCGGGCAGGTCCGGGCCGGTGACGGCGATCTCCAGGGCGCGGCGCATCCACCGTTCGTGCCGCTGCCGGCGACCGGCGGAATCCTGCGCGGCCAGTCCCTCGGTCGCCCCGGGACCGACCCGCCCGGCCGCGCCGGGTGTCGGCTGCCCCGGCCGTACGGTGCCCAGGGCGGGATCGGTGGCGTCGAGCGGCCCGGCGGCACCGGGCGAACCCGGGCCGACTCCGGCCCCGGACGACCCTGCCGTGGCGTCGCCGACGTGCGGAGGGTCAGACCTCACGCAGCTCTTCGACCTCGTCGGCGCAGCCGAGCACCTGGCACACCTCGGCGGTCACGTCGGCCGGGAGCATGCCCTCGTGGGCGCAGAGCTTGAGCAGGCGCTGGGCGGAGATGCCCAGGTCGGCGAGGAGGTCGGCGTCGCCGACCGGGTCGGCCTCCGGGTCGACGACCGGCTGCTCGCTGTCCTCGTCGCCGCCACCGGCGGTGGCCGACGGCGGCTCGTCGACGTCGTCGAGGCCGGTGACCGACGTCTTGAGGTCGCCGACGAGCAGCGCGCCCAGCCGGGACTCCTCGGCGTACGCCGAGTCGGAGCCGAAGACCCGCAGGTCCTCCCCCTCGTCGAGGCGCAGCACCACCAGGTACGCGTCGTCGGCCTCGACGAAGAGCAGCGACACGTCGGCGTCGGGTTCGACATCGCGCAGCCGGTCGGCGACCTCGTCGATGTCGGTGGCCCCGCGCAGGTTCACCTCGGCGGCGTTCCAGCCGCCCTCGTCGCGCACCACGGCGGCAGCGAAGTACGACATGGTTCCCCCAAAAGGCCTCGGCACAGCCGACTCGTTACGCGTGCACGTTAACCGGTCGGGTCGGCAGCCGACCGCTCAACGCCCCGAAGGGCCGGCAATCCGGGGAAAGTTCGTCAGCCGGCGACGCGGCGACGGGTCGCGATGAGCTGACGCAGCCGTTCGGTGCGTTCCCGCTGCGGCCGTTCCCGCTGGCGTACCGAGCGGGCGCCCGCCAGCTCGGCGAGAATCTGGAGGCGGCGACGGCTCCGCTCGGAGTCGAGCCGCGGGGTGTTCCAGGCCATACCGAAGAGCGTCCTCAGTCACAGCGGGTACGTCAAGATGGTGCAGCAAACGAAGCCGCACGACGACGCAGCGTCACCACATCGGCCAGTCCGCGCTGACCGCCCACCGCACCACGACCACCGCGAATGCGATGCTCCAGCCACCGGCGGTGACGATGGCCACACCCGCACCGGCCCCCCGGTCGCCGAAGCGAACCAGGGCGAACGCGACGAGCCAGGCGAGCGCGCCGGCGATCACCGTCCACCAGGCGTAGCTGCCGACGTCGTGGCCGAGCAGCCCGAAGAGCACCAGCCAGGCGGCGGCGAGGGCACCACCTGCGGCCACCGCCGCGCCGGTGACGGGGTGTGGTTCCCGCCAGGTCGGCCGGCGGGGCGGACCGGCGGGGAAGAGCCCCGAGGCGGCGTACGGGACGCGTCCGGGCTGGTGGTTCGTCATGGTCACTGCTCCCCCTCCGGCCGGCCGGAACCCGTCGCACCGTCGTCGGCCGGGATCGGGTCGGCGGGCCGTTCCGGGGGCCGTCGTCGGCCGGATGCCGCTGTCGGTGCGACCTCCACGGTAGCCGTCTGTCAGGATGTCCGAATGTCCCTGCTGCGTCCCGACCCACGGCGCACCCGTCCGGCGTACCCCGTGCTACTGCTCGTGGCGGCGGTGCTGGCGGGGTGCGGCACGGACGAGCCGGTCGCGGGCCCGGTCTGGGACGGCCCGTCGGCGGTGGCGACGGGCGACCAGCCGGCGACCCCGACGGCCCCGGCCGGCAGCCCGTCGGGCAGCCCGGCTCCGAGCGTGACGCCGTCGGCCACGCCGGATGCGGCGGCCCTGCGCCGGGTCTTTCCGGTGCGGGCGGGCAACGTCGCCTACCATCCGACGCACTCGGGGTATCCGGGCACCGACATCTTCGCCGACTGTGGTGAGCCGGTGGTGGCGGTCACCGACGGGACGGTCCTGGAGGTGAGCCGGGTGGACCGGTTCCGTAAGAAGGGGCCGTTGGGGCCGTACAACGGCGGCCTGTCGGTGTCGTTGCTGGGTGACGACGGGGTGCGGTACTACGGGTCGCACCTGAGCGTGGTCAGCCCGGGGATCGAGGCCGGGGTCCGGGTGCGTTCCGGGCAGCAGCTCGGCGAGGTGGGTCGGACGGGGAACGCGAACAACGTCTGTCACCTGCACTTCGGGTTGTCGCCGAAGTGCACCGGGCACGACGACTGGTGGATCCGGCGGGGCGTGGTGTGGCCGGCGAAGTACCTGGACTCCTGGCGGGGCAAGGGCAACCGGTCGCCGGTGGCGGCGGTGACCGCCTGGGAGCGTGAGCACGGCTGCCCGCGCGCGCCGCGCGGCTCCTCCGGCGCAGGCTGACCGGGGGTCGGCGGCGGCGTCATCGGCCGTACGCATTGACGTAGGTATTACTCGTCGGTTAACGTCCGATGCAGAGAGAGCGCTCTCTCGACCCATGAAACCCTCTAATTCCGACGAACCGCGCGCAGTTGGCCCACCCGCCCCGCGCGGAGGAGGCACGATGACACCTCCCGTCCCCCGCCGCCGCGCCCCCTGGGTGCTCGCCGCCACCACCGCCCTGACCGTCCTCGTCGGCGGCCTCACCCTCACCACCGCCGACTCCCCCGCCGAGGCGGCCACCGTCGGTGCCGGCAGCTACACCACCGACCCGGTCGGCCCGCTGCCCGCCGGCTGCGGCGCCATGTCCACCAACCCCCGCCAGTACGCCACCGCGAACGCCCCCGCCGGGCCGGTGCCCACCAACGACTGGTGGTCGTCGCTGCTGTGGAAGAAGACGAACTGCTCCTACAGCGAACCGCTGCACGCCCACCCGGTGTCCTACCAGACGTTCACCGACGGGCTCGGCTTCTCGGCACCGTCGGCGGCCACCGTCAGCGGCACCGCGACCGGGGTGGGCGAGTTCAAGTACACCTACACCGAGGACATCCGGGTCGGCGTGGCCGCGCTCGGCGCACCCGTGGTGAAGGTCGACGACTGGACGGACTGGACGGTCACCCCGTACTGGAGTGACGGGGCCCGGACCCTGCGCGCCACCATCGGTCACGGGCTGCCGTTCGCCTACTTCCAGGCCAGCGGCGGTGACGCCCAGATCAACCCGACCGGCGGCGCGGCCACCGTCTGGTCCAACAGCGGCGCCACCATCGGCTTCACCGTCCGGGGCCACGACTACGTCGGGTACGCCCCGACGGGCGCGACCTGGACCGTCACCAACGGACGGATCACCTCCGGCCTGGCCGGCAAGGGCTACTTCTCGATCGCCCTGCTGCCGCCCACCGCCGACGCCACCGCCCGCGCCTCACTCGCCACGAGCTACGGCCGGTACGCCCACGCACACGTCACCGGCACCCGGGTCGGCTACACCTACGACCCGGCGACCAGCGCGGTGACCACCACGTACTCGTTCACCACCACCGCCCGGGAGGGCACCGCCACGCAGACGGTGGTGAGCCTCTACCCGCACCAGTGGAAGGCGCTCACCGGCAGCACCCCGCTCACCCAGACCTACCCGTCGGCGCGCGGCCGGATGAAGGTGCTCACCGGGGTGGCCTCCTTCCGCACCGCGATGAAGTTCCACGGGGTGCTGCCCGAGGTCCCCGCCGTGGCCACCGGCTCCGGCACCGACCTGGCCCAGCTCAAGGAGCAGCTCGCCGCCGTCCGGGGCAACCCGATGGACCAGCGCGGCGGGGACACCTACTGGACCGGCAAGGGACTCGGCCGAGCCGCCCGGATCGCCGAGATCGCCGACCAGGTCGGTGACACCGAGACCCGCAACGCGGCGCTGGCCGCCATCCGCGGCACCCTGACCGACTGGTTCACCGCCACGCCGGGCAAGGCCGCGAAGGTCTTCTACTACGACCGCAACTGGGGCACCCTGATCGGCTACCCGGCGTCGTACGGGTCCGACCAGGAACTCAACGACCACCACTTCCACTACGGGTACTTCATCGCGGCGGCGGCGACGCTTGCCAAGTTCGACCCGGCATGGGCCGCCCAGAGCCAGTACGGCGGCATGGTCGACCTGCTCATCCGGGACGCCAACAACTACCAGCGCTCCGACACCCGCTTCCCCTACCTGCGGGACTTCGACATCTACGCCGGGCACGACTGGGCCTCCGGGCACGGCTCGTTCAACGCCGGCAACAACCAGGAGTCCTCGTCGGAGGGGATGAACTTCGCCAACGCCCTGATCCAGTGGGGTCAGGCCACCGGCAACACCGCCGTCCGCGACGCGGGCGTGTTCATCTACACCACCCAGGCCGCCGCCATCCAGGAGTACTGGTTCGACGTCGACGACGAGAACTACCCGGCGGCGTTCGGGCACTCCACCGTCGGCATGGTCTGGGGCGACGGCGGGGCGTACGCGACCTGGTTCAGCGCCGAGCCGGAGATGATCCAGGGCATCAACATGCTCCCCGTCACCGGCGGCCACCTCTACCTCGGCTACCGGCCGGCGTACAACAAGGCGAACTACGCCGAACTGGTCCGCAACAACGGCGGCGAACCCACCGTGTGGCAGGACATCCTCTGGCAGTTCCTCGCCCTCGGTGACCCGGACGCGGCGCTGGCCAAGCTGCGCGCCAACCCCGGTTACACCCCGGAGGAGGGCGAGAGCCGGGCGCACACCTTCCACTGGATCCGCAACCTCGCCGCGCTCGGCCAGGTCGACACCACGGTCACCGCCAGCCACCCGCTGGCCGCCGTGTTCAGCCGCAACGGCGCACGCACCTATGTGGCCAGCAACATCACCGCCGCGCCGCTGACCGTGCGGTTCTCCGACGGGACCAGTCTCACCGTGGCCGCCGGGAAGACCGCCACGACCGGGGCGTACACCTGGAGCGGCGGCAACGCGGCGGGCGGCACCAACCCGAGCCCGACGCCGACCACGTCCCCGACGACGTCGCCCACCCCCACCCCGACCCCGACCGGGCCGTCGCCGACCCCGACCAGCCCGACCCCGCCGCCGACCACCCCGCCGGCCGGCTCGCCGACCCGGTTCCTGCTGCCCGGTGGCGGGCTCGGTTCCGCCGGCAGCGCGGCGACGACCACCGTCCCCGGCTCCGGGGGCGCGAACCACGACGGCACCCCCAGCAACCCGGTGGTGTTCACCGCGACCCGGCTCAACCTCGCCTACACCGGGGGCCAGACCGGGTTCGACCTGTTCCTCGATGCCGGCCAGTCGGTCGGCAACGGGGTGCAGGCCCGGGTCTCCTACGACCTGACCGGGGACGGAACCTTCGACCGGGTGGAGACGTACCGGTACTTCGCCACCGACCCGGTGCCCGGCTACGAGCACTACACGCAGAACGCCGGCCTGCAGTCGGCCACCGGCACGCTGGGCAACCTCTCCGGCGGCACGGTGAAGGTGGAGGTGTGGTCGGCGATCGGCGTCAACCCGTCCACCCTCGGCACCGGCAACCAGTCGGTGGTGAAGCTGCCGTACTCCTGATCCGCCTCCCCCGCGTACACCCCGCGCCGCCGGTCGTCCCCCCACCCGCGGCGCGGGCGCGTAGGTTGCCATCCATGAGCGCCAGAGACCCCGTCGCCGACCTGCGCCGGATCGCGTTCCTGCTGGAGCGGGCCAACGAGGCCACCTACCGGGTACGCGCGTTCCGCTCGGCGGCGACCGCCCTGGCCGCGCTGCCGGCGGCGGAACTGGCCGAGCGGACCCGGGCCGGCACGCTCACCGACCTGCCCGGGGTCGGCGACGTGACCGCCCGCTGCGTCACCGAGTCGTTGGCCGGCGAGGAACCGGTCTACCTGCGCCGGCTGGTCGCCACCGAGGGCGTCGACCTGGACGAGGCGGCCGGCGCGTTGCGGGCCGCGCTGCGCGGCGACTGCCACACCCACTCGGACTGGTCCGACGGCGGGTCACCGATCGAGGAGATGGCGCTCGCCGCGGTCGAACTCGGCCACGAGTACGTGGTGCTGACCGACCACTCGCCCCGGCTGACGGTGGCCCGGGGCCTCACCGCCGACCGGCTGCGCCGGCAGCTCGACCACGTGGCGGCGGTGAACGCGGCGCTGCCCGAGGGGTTCCGCATCCTCACCGGGATCGAGGTGGACATCCTCGCCGACGGCACCCTCGACCAGGACGAGGAGCTGCTGGCCCGGCTCGACGTGGTGGTCGGTTCGGTGCACAGCGGCCTGCGCGACGAGCGGGCCCGGATGACCCGCCGGATGCTCACCGCGATCGCCAACCCGCACCTGGACATCCTCGGCCACTGCACCGGGCGGATGGTGTCGTCCCGGCCCGCCGGGGTGACCGGCCCGGGTGACAAGGGGCACCGGGCGCGGACCCGCGCCGAGAGCGACTTCGACGCGGACGCGGTCTTCGCCGCCTGCGCCGAACACGACGTGGCCGTGGAGATCAACTCCCGGCCGGAGCGGCAGGACCCGCCGAAGCGGCTGATCCGCCGGGCCCTGGAGGCCGGCTGCCGGTTCGCCATCGACACCGACGCGCACGCCCCCGGGCAGCTCGACTGGCAGCGGTTCGGCTGCGTGCGGGCCGCGTTGTGCGGCGTCCCCGCCGACCGGGTGGTCAACACCTGGCCGGCGGACCGCCTGCTCGACTGGACCCGCGCCCGCGCCTCGGGATGATCAACTCTTCTGGGGCGATGTTGCGGTATCCCCTGGGCTCGGATAGCGCAACGACGGCTCCGGCGTGCCGTTCACCCCGGGCCCGGCAAACACACTCGACAACCGGCCCCGACGGTCACGTAGGGTCGCAGCGTGGGACGAATCGATGACCTCGCGAACCGGTACGTGGCCGACTGGGCGCAACTGAGCCCGACCGGCGCCACCTACGTCGGCATCGCCGGCTACGACGACCAGCTCGACGACCTCTCGCCCGCCGGTTACGAGGCACGGGCCGAACTGACCCGGCGCACCCTCACCGACCTGGACGTGACCGAGCCGGAGTCCGAGGCGGAACGGACCGCCAAGGAGGCGATGCAGGAGCGCCTGGGGCTGGAGCTGGCCCGGCACGACGCGGGCGAGATCACCAGCGAGGTGAACGTCATCGCCAGCGGCCTGCACGAGATCCGGATGGTCTTCGACCTGATGCCCACCGAGGGTGAGCAGGGCCGGGCCGCCGTCGCCGCCCGGCTCAACCGGTTCGCCGCCACCCTGGAGGGCTACAAGACCACGCTGCGTGAGGCCGCCGCCGCCGGCCGGGTCAGCTCCAAGGTGCAGCTGACCGAGGTGGCCAAGCAGTGCGACACCTGGACGGACCCGCACGGCGACAACTTCTTCCACGGGCTGGTGCAGCGGCTGGACGCCGACGGCACGCTCGGTGCCGAGCTGCGCCGGGGCGCGGCGGCGGCGACCGCGGCGACCGCCGAGTTCGGCCAGTTCCTGCGTACCGAGCTGGTTCCGCTGGGGCGGGACAAGCAGGCCGTCGGCCGGGAACGGTACGAGCTGGCCTCGCAGTACTTCCTCGGCGCGAAGGTCGACCTCGACGAGACGTACGCCTGGGGGTTCGCGGAGCTGGCCCGGTTGGAGGCCGAGATGCGGATGGTGTCGGGCCGGATCGCCGGCCCGGGTGCCACCATCGACGAGGCGGTGGCCGTGCTGGACGCCGACCCGGCGCGCACCATCCAGGGCAAGGAGGCGTTCCGGGACTGGATGCAGGCACTGGCCGACAAGGCGATCAACGAGCTGCACGGCACCCACTTCGACATCCCCGAGCAGGTCCGGCGGATCGAGTGCTGCCTCGCCCCGACCAGCGACGGGGCGATCTACTACACCGGGCCGAGCGAGGACTTCTCCCGCCCGGGGCGGATGTGGTGGGCGGTGCCCCAGGGCGTCACCGACTTCTCCACCTGGCGCGAGGTGACCACCGTCTACCACGAGGGCGTCCCCGGCCACCACCTCCAGGTCGCGCAGACCGCCGTCCGGGCGGAGCTGCTCAACCGCTGGCAGCGGCTGCTGTGCTGGGTCTCCGGCCACGGCGAGGGCTGGGCGCTCTACTCCGAGCGGCTGATGGACGAGCTGGGCTACCTGGAGGACCCGGGCGACAAGCTCGGCATGCTCGACGGGCAGGCGTTCCGGGCGGCCCGGGTGATCCTCGACATCGGCATGCACCTGGAGCTGGAGATCCCCCGGGACAACCCGTTCGGCTTCCACCCGGGTGAGCGGTGGACGCCGGAGCTGGGCTGGGAGTTCATGCGGGCGCACTGCCGGGTGCCGGACGAGAACCTGCGCTTCGAGCTGAACCGCTACCTGGGCTGGCCGGGGCAGGCGCCGTCGTACAAGGTGGGCGAGCGGATCTGGCTGCAGGCCCGGGAGGAGGCGATGGCCCGCAAGGGCGCCGACTTCGACCTGAAGGAGTTCCACCGGCAGGCGCTCGACCTGGGTGCGCTCGGGCTCGACCCGCTGCGCCGGGCCCTGGCCCGGCTCTGATCCGCACCGCCGGTCGGCGGGCGTGACGGGTGGTCGGGGGCGGGGGGGAGGCCCCCCCCCCCACACCCCGGGGGGGGGGCCCGGGGGAGGAGCGGGTAAAACCCCCGGCCGGTCGG
>NZ_JBMDWU010000472.1:0-3305 GCF_048594385.1 Micromonospora sp.
GACTCGGTGCCCAGCTCCAGCGCCGCCACCCAGTCCCCGGCGTAGTACGCCCGCGCCCACTTGTCGGCGAAGCTGGTCGCCAGGCTGTGCCCGCCACCCGGGTCGAGCGAACGCTGCTCGTCGACCAGCCGGGCCGACCGGGCCAGGTCACCCTCCTCCTGCGCCGCCCAGGCGAGGTTGTGCACCGCCCGGCGTCGGCTGACCAGCCGGTCCACCCGGCACTGCTCGGCCACCTCGGCCAGTTCCGCGTACGCCTGCTCCTCGCCGGCCATGTAGCGGGCCACCGCCAGGGTGATCCGGGCGTTGGCCCGCACCTCGGGCAGCCGCAGCCGCTCGGCCAGCTCGGCTGCCGCGGAGGCCGCCACGCAGGCCGGCTCGGTCTCGGCGTTGAGCATCCGGACCCGGGCCAGTTCCAGCAGCGCCTCCGCCTTCTCCTCGGACTCCGGCAGCTCGGCGTAGATCGCGTTGGCCCGGTGCAGGCAGCGCAGCGTCTCGGACCGGTCGGCCCGGCTCCAGGCGGCGGTGGCGAGCAGGGTCCAGGCACGGGCCGCGCCGGACCGGTCCCCGACGGCGGCCAGCCGTTCGGTGAGCCCGGTCAACGCCTCGGTCCCCCCGTCGACCAGGAACGCGTCGCCGTCCCGGAACAGGGCCAGTTGGGCGGCGAACAGCTCCAGCCCCGGGTCGGGTGCCCCGCCGACCTGTAGCGCCCTGCCCACCAGCCCGGCCGCGTTCTCCAGCGCGTGCAGCTCGTACGCCCGGCGGGCGGCCCGGTGCAGCGCGGTACGGGCCGCCACCGCGTACGGCATGGGGTCGAGTCCGACCGTGCGGGCGATCTCGTGGGCGGTCCAGCGGTGGTTGGCCAGCACCTCGGCCAGGTCCTGCTGGCCGGCCTGGGTGAGCTGGGCCAACCAGTCGGCGGTGCGCTGGTGACGCAGCACCCGTTCGGCCCGGGGCAGCCGCTGGTAGCACACGTCACGGACCAGGATGTGCCGGAAGCGGTACTCCGGCTGACCGACCATGGTGGAGGTGGGCAGCTCGAAGACCATGTCCCGGCGCTGCAGGCGGTCCAGCGCCCGCTCCACCCACTCGACCGTCCGGCCGAGGGCGGCGGCCACGGGCGCCGGCCAGAACTGCACCCCGACCACGGCGGCGGCCTGGAGCACCGCCCGGTCGGCCGGGTCGAGCAGGTCGAGCCGGTTGGCGATGACCGCCTGGACGGTACGCGGCATGTCGGTGGTGCCGGCCGGATCGAAGGCGGCGCTGGGCTCCAGCAGCCCCCCGTCCATCAGCATCCGGGCGTACTCCTGGGCGTAGAGCGGGTTGCCGTCGGCGAACTCGATGAGCGGTGCCCGTGACGCCGCCGGCAGGGTGGCCTGACCGAGCAGCAGGGAGTAGAGGGTGTCGATGTCGGTGTCGTGCATCGGCGGCACCGAGATGGACATCGCGCCGCTGATCGTGCCCGTCCAGGCCGGCTGCCGCTCCCGCAGCTCGGGCCGCGCGGTCGCCACCACCAGCAGCGGTACGCCCCGGGCCGCCGCCCCGAGCTGCTCGACGAAGGTGAGCATCGCCTGGTCGGCCCAGTGCATGTCCTCGAAGACCAGCACCGTCGGGCCCCGCCCGGCGAGGGTGAGCAGGAACCGCCGCCAGGCCGCCTCGGTCTCACCCGGGGTGAGTCGTTCCCCGGTCATCCCCAGCAGCGGCCCGAGCGCGCCGGCCAACCGCATGGCGTGCGGGTCGTCGAGCTGACGCAGCCGGTCACGGAGCCGGTCGCGCAGCGGTTCCGGGTCGTCGGTGTCCGGCGCGCCCAGCCACCCCTTGACGATGTCCGCCAGCGCGGCGTAGGTGACGTTCTCGCCGAACGGCGGGCACTGCCCGACCAGCCAGGTGACCCGGTGGCCGGGCAGGTTGGCGGCGTGCCGGGACAGCTCGCGCAGCAGCCGGCTCTTGCCCACCCCGGCCGGGCCGAAGACGGTCACCAGCTGGGAGGTGCGTTCGGTGACCGTCCGGTGCAGGGCGCTGACCAGCAGGCCCCGTTCGTGTTCCCGGTCGACCATCGGGGTCAGTTCGGCGGCCTGCGGGTCGGTCCGGGGCCGGGCCCGCACGGCGAGCCAGATCCGGCTCACCGTGGAACGTCCCCGCAGGGTGACCGGCGGCCGGTCGACGTAGTCCAGCTCGTGTCGGGTGGCCGACCAGGTGCTCTCGTCGACGACGACTCCGCCGGTGGGGGCCAGCGCCTGCAACCGGGAGGCGGTGTTCACCACGTCGCCGGTGACGAACGCCTGACCGCCGTCGCGGGTGGCGGAGAGGTCGACGAGCGCCTCACCGGTGGCCACGCCGACCCGGAAACCCAGCGGCGGGTGCGGGCCGGCGGCCTGCCGGGCCAGGTTGCGTTGCAGCTCCAAGCCGGCCCGTACGCAGCGCAACGCGTCGTTGTCGGTGGCGACCGGGGCGCCGAACAGCGCCATCACCGCGTCCCCGATGTACTTCTCCACCACCCCGCCGTACTGGTGGACCAGCTTGCGGACGGTGGCGAAGTACGCCTGCTGGAGGCTGCGCGCCTGCTCCGGGTCGGCGCGTTCGGCGTACGTGGTGAAGTCGACGATGTCGATGAACAGCACGCTGACCTGGCGGCGGTCCTCCTGCACGGTGACCGCGTGGTCGCGCAGCGGCTGCCCGCAGCTGGTGCAGAAGTTGGCCTCGGGACTGTTGCCGTGCCCGCAGGAGGCACAGTTGAGCGTCAGCGCCTGTCCGCAGCCGCCGCAGAAGCGGTCGTCCGGTCCCGCCGCCCGTGAGCAGTGTCCACACTTGAGGTCGATGACGAACTCCGTACGTGAGGAGATCCCATTATCGCGCCGCGGAGGGCCAGTCGGGTACCCGACGTGCGGGCGGACCCTGCGGCTGGTCGGCCGCCACTAGTGTTCCTCACGAGGAAAACTCACTGTCAGGAGAGTGCCGTGCAGGTGCGATTGTCCGCCTACTGGACCGACCCGGACGGTACCGTCCGGTCCCCCGGGGAGACGGTCGACGTCGACGCGGTCACTCTCGCCAGAATGGAGGAGCAGGGCATGGTGGAGAATCCCGACAGCAAGACCACCTCGGACGCCGGCACGACCACGACCACGACGCCGAAGCCACAGAAGATCGGGCCCGGGCCGGGTACACCGCCGGACCAGATCGGACCCGGGCCGGGCGCCCCGCCGGCCGACGACAGCGGCAAGTGAACGACCGGCGGGGGGGGGGGGGGCCCGACGGCCCCCCGCCCCCCCCGCGGCGGGAGGCGCCCCCCCCCCCCCCGCCCCCCCCCC
>NZ_JBMDWU010000473.1:0-9268 GCF_048594385.1 Micromonospora sp.
TCCCGATCGCCGCGACCACCGAGACAGCCGCCCCACCATCGGTCAGGCTCACCCCGCCACCTCTCCCCCGCCCGGTCCCGTCCCGGTCACGTCGTCACCATGCCAGAGCACCGGCCTCCCCGCCGGCCACCCGTACCCGACCGGCCGCTTGCGGCCACCCCACCCCGAACGACCACGCCCCGGTCACCACCGCGCCGTCGACGACGCCCCCGACCGGGCCGGGGAGCAGGTCACTCCGTCGTCTCCCCGCGCAGCCGGGCGGTGATCTGGTCGGCCGGGGCGGGCGGCCCGAACCAGCGGCCCTGGCCGGTGTCGCAGCGCAACGCCCGCAACCGTTCGGCCTGCTCCCCGGTCTCCACCGCCTCGGCGGTCACGGACAGCTCCAGCGCGTGCGCCAACCGGACCAGGGCGTCGACGATCCGCTCGTCCCGGTGGTCCGGAGACGAGTCGCCGCCGTCACCCCGGATGCCCTCGACGAACGGACCGGCCAGCTTCAGGCAGTGGATCGGCAACCGCCGCAGGTACGCCAGGTTCGAGTAGCCGGTGCCGAAGTCGTCGATGGCCAGCCGTACGCCCAGATCCGCCAACCGGTACAACGACCGTAACGGCTCCCCGGCGGTGCCCATCACGGCGCTCTCGGTCAGCTCCAGCTGCAACAGCTCCGCCGGCAGGCCGCTGCGGCTCAGCGCGCTGGCGACGGTGTCCACGATGGCCGGGTCGTCGGCCTGCCGGGCGGCCAGGTTGACGCTGACCACCAGCTTCGCCTCCGGGAACTCGCGGTGCCAGGCGCGGGCGTCGCGGCACGCCTGCCGCAGCACCCACTCGCCCAGCCGGACGATCAGCCCGGTCTCCTCGGCCAGGCCGATGAACCGGTCCGGGCCGACCAGGCCCAGTTCCGGGTGGGACCAGCGCACCAGCGCCTCCACCGCGAGCATCGAGCCGTCCAGCAGGGACACGATCGGCTGGTAGTGGACCACGAACTCGCCCCGGTCCAGTGCCGCCGGCAGGCCCGCCGCCAGCGCGGACCGGGCGATGTCGGCAGCGCTGCGCTCCGGGTCGTACACCGCCCAGCGGCCCCGGCCCTCCGCCTTCGCCCAGTACAGCGTCGTGTCGGCGGCCTTCATCAGCTCGGACACGCTGGTCTCGCTGGCCGGGCACTCGACCACCCCGACGCTCGCCGACACGGCGAGCTGGTGGTCGCCGACGAGCACCGGCGCGGCCACCGCGGCGAGCGCCAACTCGGCGACACCGACCGCGTCGTCGATGCCCTCACCGCCGTTGACCAGGATGACGAACTCGTCGCCACCCATCCGGGCCACCAGGTGCCCCTGGCCGATGACACAGTCGGACAGCCGCCGGGCGATGGTGACCAGCAGCCGGTCGCCGAGGTCGTGGCCGAGACTGTCGTTGACCGCCTTGAAGCCGTCCAGGTCGAGGAAACAGACGCCGATCCGCTGCTCGGGCCCGGCGTCGGCGAAGACCTGGCCGAGTCTCTCGAAGAACAGCGTCCGGTTGGGCAGACCGGTGAGCGGGTCGTGCAGGGCCTGGAACCGCAGCCGCTGCTGGAGTTCGTACCGCTGGGTGATGTCCTCGATCATCGCGACCGTGAACCGGGGGCGACCGTCGTCGTGCCGGATCAGCGAGACGGCCAGGTCGGTCAGGACGACGCTGCCGTCCTTGCGGTAGTAGCGCTTCTCCACCCGGACGCTGTCGTGCTTGCCCTCGATCAGCTCCTGGTACATCTCCCACATCCCGGCCGCGTCGTCGGGGTGGAACAGCGCCGAGACGTTGGTCTGCCGCAGCTCCTCCGGGGTGTAGCCGAGCATGTCGGCGAAGGACTGGTTGACGTCGATGATCTGACCGTCGATGCCGGCGAGCCCGATGCCGATGACCGCACCGGTGAAGACCGCCCGGAACCGCGCCTCACTGTCGCGCAGCGCCCGCTCCACGGAATCCCGCGCCTGCCAGGCCGACCGGGCGATCCGCTCCTGCTGGCTGAAGGTACGGTCGCGCAGCGCCCGGCCGAACCCGGCGGCCAGCCCACCCTGCAGGGCGGCGACCCGGACGGGCAGGTCGGGTGGCAGGTCGTCGGGGGGCAGCACCCGCTGCGGCAACTGTTCGCCGAGCGCCCGCACCGACCAGTCCAGGATGCGCGGTTCGGTCAGGTGCGCCTCCACCAGCGCCCGGCCCACCTCCTCCGCCGGGGCGGCGGAGAACTCCTCGGCGAGCAGGGCCTGCGCCAGCCGTACGGTGTGCGTCAGCAGCAGCCGCTCGGTCTCGTCCGTGCTCATCGGCACGAACCCGAGCCGGCGTACCGCCCGTGCCCAGTCGGCGGCGTAGCCCTGCGCGCCCGGACGGGACGCGTCGGTGCCGCCGGGGTCCGGAACGGCGGACATGGTCGGCTCAGCCGGCGGGTCGGTCGTACCGGGCGACGCCGCCGAACGCCCCGAACCGCTCGGGGTGGTCGTCCACGTCGGACGGCGAGTCGGGCCGCCACAGCGGCATGTGCACCACGCCGGGCGCAAGCAGTGTCCAGTCCCCGAAGAAGCCGGTGATCTCGGCGCGGGACCGCAGCGTGATCTCGGTGTCGGTGCGGGCCGAGAGCCGCTGCGCGTCGAGCATCTCCTGGGGCTGGTCCTCGAAGGTGGAGTGGGAGATGACCAGGAAGCTGCCGGGTGCGGCGGCGGCCCGCAGGGTGGCGAGGATGTCGGCCGGGCGGTCGGCGTCGGGGACGAAGTGCACCACCCCGGCGAGCAGGATGCCCAGCGGGCGGTCGAAGTCGATCAGGCCGCTGGACCGGGCCTCGTCCAGGATCAGCTTCGGCTCGCGCAGGTCGGCGTGCACGGCGACGGCCCGGTCGTTGCCGGTGAGCAGTTCGCGGCTGTGCGCCACGGCGACCGGGTCGATGTCGACGTAGACGATCCGGGCCTGCGGGTCGGCGGCCTGGGCGACCTCGTGGACGTTGCCGACGGTGGGGATGCCCGAGCCGATGTCGAGAAACTGGTCGATGCCGGCGTCGAGCAGCGCCCGGACGGCGCGGCGCAGGAACTCCCGGCCGGAGCGCATGGTGGCCGCGAGGTTCGGCGTCATGCCGGCGATCTGCTCGGCGAGCCGCCTGTCGATCTCGAAGTTGTGCGCGCCGCCGAGGAAGTAGTCGTAGACCCGGGCGGCGCTGGGCCGGCTCAGGTCGATCTCGGCGGGAAGTCCGTCCGGCGTCTGCATCTCTGCCTGGCCCCCCAGTTCGTCGCCGCGGTGCGGGAGGGCACCGGCGTCGACGGCGTGCGCGGGCACGCGGAGCCGCACCGGCCGACCCGCGGATCGTGTGGTGCTGACCACTCTAGGCCCGTCCGCCCAGGTACGGGAGATCAGCCGACCCCGATCTGTGCCCGGGACCGGCAGGTCGGACCCGCCGGGCTGAACCGTGGTCACGCTACGCGTCCGTCCGCGCACCACAGGACACCACGGCGCGTCCGGGCGGGTCAGCCGACGGATTCCAGCACCAGGGCGATGCCCTGACCCACCCCGACGCACATGGTCGCCAGGGCCCGCCGGCCGCCCCGACGGCGCAGTTCCAGGGCTGCGGTCAACGCCAGCCGGGCGCCGCTGGCCCCGAGCGGATGCCCCAGCGCGATCGCGCCGCCGTTCGGGTTGACGTGCTCGGCGTCCTCCGGCAGGCCCAACTCACGCAGCACCGCGATCCCCTGCGCGGCGAACGCCTCGTTCAGCTCGACCACGTCCACGTCGGCCAGGGTGAGGCCGAGCCGGTCGAGCAGCCGACGGGTGGCCGGCACCGGCCCGATCCCCATGATCCGGGGCGGTACGCCGGCCGCCGCCGCGCCGCTGACCCGGGCGAGCGGGCTCAGGCCGTACCGGGCCACCGCCGCCTCGGACGCGACAAGCAGGGCCACCGCGCCGTCGTTGACGCCTGAGGAGTTGCCGGCGGTGACGGTGCCGCCGGCCCGGAACGGGGTGGGCAGCGCGGCCAGCTTCGCAAGCGAGGTCTCCCGGGGATGCTCGTCGACCTCGACCAGCTTCGTCTCCCGCCGACCGGCCGGCACGGTCACCGGCACGATCTCCTCGGCGAACCGGCCGTCGGCCTGCGCCTTGGCGGCCCGCTGTTGGGAACGCAGCGCGAACTCGTCCTGCGCGCGCCGGTCGACGCCGAACTCGGCGGCCACGTTCTCGGCCGTCTCGGGCATCGAGTCGATCCCCCACCCCGCCTCCATCAGCGGGTTGACCAGCCGCCAGCCCAGGGTGGTGTCGTACACCTCGGCGGCCCGCGAATACGGCGTGGTCGCCTTCGGCATGACGAACGGGGCCCGGCTCATGCTCTCGACGCCACCGGCGAGCACCAGGTCGGCCTCCCCGGCCACCACGGCGCGGGCGGCGGTGGCCAGCGCGTCCAGGCCGGAGCCGCAGAGCCGGTTGACGGTGCTGCCCGGCACCTCATGCGGCAGGCCAGCCAGCAACGCCGCCATCCGGGCCACGTTGCGGTTGTCCTCACCGGCCTGGTTGGCGCAGCCCAGCACCACGTCGTCGACCCGGGACCAGTCCACCGCCGGGTGCCGGGCGACCAGTTCGCGCAGCACGTGGGCGGCCAGGTCGTCGGGGCGCACCCCGGCCAGCGCGCCGGCGTACCGGCCGATCGGGGTACGGACTCCGGACACGAGGTAGGCCACGCTCATCGACGCACGTCCTTCGGGGGTGGGAAGGGGCTGGCGGTCCCGGCGTCACCCGGGTCACGGGGGACGCCCGCCGTCAGGATATCCGCGCCCGCGCCGGACGCCGCCCGGCCGGGGCGCGCACCAGGTCGGGCGGGCGGACGCCGGATAGGTTGGCGGTATGACCCGGCCCCAGTTCAGCGCAGAGACCTCCGGCGGTGGGGCGTTCGTCCGCCAGCCCAACCGGTTCACCGGCCGGGTCACCCCGCACTCCACCTCGCCCGAGGGCGGTGGGCCGGACGAGCAGGGGCGCTGGCCGCTTGCGGCCGGCCGGTACCGGCTGATCTGGTGCCGGGCCTGCCCGTGGGCGCACCGGGCCATGATCGTGCGGGGCCTGCTCGGCCTGGACGGGGTGATCTCGCTGGGCACTGTCGATCCGATCCGCGACGAACGCGGCTGGCGGTTCACCCTCGACCCGGACGGCTTCGACCCGGCGCTGGGCATCGGCTTCCTGTCCGAGGCGTACCTGGCCACCGATCCCGACTACACCGGCCGGGTGACCGTGCCCGCGCTGGTGGACACGCTCCCCGGCCGGGTGGTCACCAACGACTATCCGCAGCTCACCCTCGACTTCTCCACCGAGTGGCGACGCCTGCACGCCCCGGACGCGCCCGACCTCTACCCGGTCGCGCTGCGTCCGGAGCTGGACGCGCTGATGGCCGAGATCCACACCGACGTCAACAACGGTGTGTACCGGTGCGGCTTCGCCACCTCCCAGCAGGCGTACGACGAGGCGTACGCGGCGCTGTTCGCCCGGCTGGACGCGTTGTCACAGCGGTTGGCCGGGCAGCGGTACCTGATGGGTGACGCGATCACCGAGGCGGACGTGCGGCTGTTCACCACCCTGGTCCGCTTCGACGTGGCCTACCACGGGCACTTCAAGTGCAACAGGCAGAAGCTGACCGAGATGCCGGTGCTCTGGGCGTACGCCCGGGATCTGTTCCAGACCCCGGGTTTCGGCGGGACGGTCGACTTCGACCACATCAAGCGGCACTACTACGCCACCCACCGTGAGATCAATCCCACCGGGGTGGTGCCGGCGGGCCCGGACACGTCCGGCTGGCTCACCCCGCACGGCCGTGCCTGAGGCCGCCCGCGCGGTCGCCGGCCGGGTCGCCGCCGGCTGCGTGCTGCTCGGCGCGGTCGCGGTGACCGTCGCCGTCGGAGCCGGCCCGGGTGGCCCGTGGCGCGGGTACGTCAGCGAGGCCGGCGTCAGCGACAGCGCGTTCGCCTCGACGTACCGGATGGGGGTGTTCGCCCTGGCGGCGGCGTTGCTGTCGCTGGCCGCGGCGCTGCCGGTGACGTTGCGGCTCGCGGCCGGCCTGCTGCGGGCCGGCGCGGCCGGCACCGTGGTCTCCGGCGCGGTGACGTGCAGCGCCGGGTGCCCGCTGCCGCCGTTCGAGGCGGCGACACCGGCCGACCTGGTGCACGCCGGGGCGAGCATCGTGGCGGCCGGGGTGACCGTGCTCGCCATGCTGGTGGTCGGGTTCCTCCGGCCGGCGACGCCGGGGCTGCGCCGGGTGGCCCGGGTCGCCGGGGTGCTGGCGTTGCCGGTGGCCGGGGCGGTCGCGCTGGGCCTGCTGACGGTGGGCCGGGGCGATCTGGTGGCCGGGCTGGAACGGGTGCTGCTGGTGGTCTGTGCCGGCTGGGGCCTGTGCACCGCTCTGCTGCTGGCCCGGCACCGGCCGGCCGGTGCCAGACCGGCCGACCGGACCGGCCCCGGCGTGCCCCGTGCCCGTGAGCACGACGAACGTGACGAACGGGTCACCGGGTCGACAACCTCTGTGTAAGGAGCCTCACGCGGAGCGGTCCTTCCAGCTCGCGGTCGGCCGGGAGTAGCGTCGACAGGCGATGACCAATGTCTGGCACCTCACCGTGCGCCTGTACGTCGACCTCCGACGCCAGGCCAGTGGGGTCTGTCCGGCGCAGCCACGCTCCTGACGCTGCCCGCGACCGATCCCTACCGACATTGGACCCGCCCTGATGGCTTCCACCCTGCGCAAATTCCCCTTCTCCGCCCAGATCCTGCTCGGCCTCGTGCTCGGCGCGGCGCTGGGCTTCCTCGCCCGCGAGGGCGACCTGAGCTGGCTGGCCAGCACCCTCGACACCGTCGGCGGGCTCTTCGTCCAGTTGCTCAAGCTGGCCGTCCCGCCGTTGGTCTTCACCGCGATCGTGGTCAGCGTGGTCAGCCTGCGCGGGGTGGCCAACGCCGCCCGACTGGCGCTGAAGACGCTGCTCTGGTTCGGCGTCACCGCCTTGATCGCGGTGAGCCTCGGCATCGGCATCGGCCTGCTCACCGACCCGGGCCGGGGGGTGAGCCTGGACGTCGGCGGCGCGACCGCCCCGAAGACCACCGGCTCGTGGACCGACTTCCTCACCGGCATCGTGCCGACCAACCCGGTGGGCGCGTTCGTCGAGGGCAACGTGCTCCAGATCGTCTTCCTCGCCCTGGTGGTCGGTGCCGCCGCGCTGCTGGTCGGCGCGGCCGCCGAGCCGTTCGTCGAACTGAACCGCGCGGTGCTGGCCATCGTGCAGAAGGCGCTGTGGTGGGTGATCCGGCTCGCCCCGATCGGCACCCTCGGGCTGATCGGCCACGCCGTCGCCGCGTACGGCTGGGACCTGCTGGCCCCGCTGGCGAAGTTCACCACCGCCGTCTACGTCGGCTGCGCGATCGTCCTGTTCGTGGTCTACCCGCTGCTGCTGGTGACGGCCGGCCGGCTCAACCCGCTGCGCTTCTTCGCCGGGGCCTGGCCGGCGATCGAGCTGGCCTTCGTGTCCCGGTCCTCGGTGGGCACCATGCCGGTGACCCAGCGTTCCGTCGAGCGGCTCGGCGTCCCCCGTGAGTACGCCTCCTTCGCGGTGCCGTTCGGCGCGACCACCAAGATGGACGGCTGCGCCGCCATCTACCCGGCGCTCGCCGCGATCTTCGTGGCGCAGGTCTTCGGGGTGGACCTCGGCATCGGCGACTACCTGCTGCTCGCCTTCGTCTCGGTGGTCGGCTCGGCCGCCACCGCCGGCCTGACCGGTGCCCTCGTCATGCTGACCCTGACCCTGAGCACGCTGGGCCTGCCGCTGGCCGGGGCCGGCCTGCTGCTGGCGATCGACCCGATCCTGGACATGATCCGCACCGCCACCAACGTGGCCGGGCAGGCCGTCGTGCCGACCATCGTGGCCGCCCGCGAGGGCATCCTGGACCGCGACGCCTACGCCAACGCCGGACGGCGCGACCTGACCGACGCCGACGAGACCGACGCCGACGAGGCCGCCGACCGGCCGGCCCGCCGCGACGACCTCGCGCCGGCACCGGCCTGAGCGCACCGGCCGGGCCCTCCTTTGGACACCGCGCCCCGCCCCGCACCGCCACCCGCCCGTACCGGAGGATCACCCGCATGAGTGCCCTGTTCACCCCACTCGCCCTGCGCGGCGTCACCCTGCCCAACCGGATCGCCCTCGCGCCGATGTGCCAGTACAGCGCCGGCCCGGACGGGCTGCCCACGGACTGGCACCGGGTGCACCTCGGGTCCCGGGCCGTCGGCGGAGCCGGCCTGATCCTCACCGAGGCCACCGCGGTCGTTCCCGAGGGGCGGATCAGCCCCCAGGACACGGGCATCTGGTCCGACGCGCACGTCGACGCGTGGCGGCCGGTCACCGCGTTCGTCGCCGCCCAGGGGGCGGTGCCCGCCGTGCAGCTCGCCCACGCCGGGTTCAAGGCCAGCACCTACCGGCCCTGGGCGGCCGAGCGCGGCGGGGTGCCGGACGCCGAGGGCGGCTGGACGCCGGTCGGCCCCGGAGCCGAGCCGTTCCTGCCCGACTACCGGCAGCCGACCGCGCTGGACGAGACCGGGATCGCCGGGGTGGTGTCCGCGTTCGCCACCGCCGCCGGTCGGGCCGTCGACGCCGGCTTCGCCGTCGTGGAGATCCACGCCGCACACGGCTACCTGCTGCACGAGTTCCTGTCCCCGCTGACCAACCACCGCACCGACGGCTACGGCGGCGACCGGGCCGCCCGGATGCGGCTCACCCTGGAGGTGGCCCGCGCGGTCCGGGCCGCCGTCGGCGAGCAGGTGCCGGTGCTCACCCGGATCTCCGCCACCGACTGGGTCGACGGCGGCTGGACGGTGGACGACAGCGTCGCCCTCGCCGCCGAGCTGGCCGCGACCGGCGTCGACCTGGTGGACGCCTCCTCCGGCGGGGCGTCGACCCGGGCGGCCATCCCGGTCGGACCCGGCTACCAGGTGCCGCTGGCCGCGCAGATCCGCCGCGAGGCGGGCGTGCCGACGGGTGCGGTCGGCCTGATCGTCGAGCCGGAGCAGGCCGAGCAGATCGTCGCCGCCGGGGAGGCCGACCTGGTGCTGCTCGGTCGGGAACTGCTGCGTGACCCGTACTGGCCGCGCCGGGCCGCCGCGAAGCTCGGTGCCACCCCCGACTGGCCCGAACCGTACGCCCGCGCCTTCTGACCGTCTGCCGACCGGCCTGCGGCGACCGCTGTGGGGGGTGGTGTGGGGGGGGGGGGGGGGGGGGGGGGGGACCCCGCGCCCCCGCCCCCC
>NZ_JBMDWU010000474.1:0-4096 GCF_048594385.1 Micromonospora sp.
CGGGGGTCCGGCGGCCGGCGGGGGGCCGGTCGCCGGGCCGTCCGGTTCCGTGCTCGCCGGCCGGGTGCTCGGTTGGCTCGGCTTCGGTGCCGCGCTGACCGTCGCCGCGAGTTGCGCCCTGGTGCCGCTGGCGCTGGGTCGGGCCGGCGGTCAGCCGCTGCTCGCCGGTCTGCCGTTGCTCCTCGTCGGCCTGGTGCTGGCCGGTGCGGCCCGGGTCGCCGCAGCGACGGTGTTCCGGCAGATCACCGCCGGGCTGCTGGTGCCGCTGCTGGCCGTGGCGGTCCTGCGGCCGGTGGCGGAACTGCGGGCCGGGTTCCTGCTGCTCGCCGTCGGCCTGGTGGCCGCCGCCCTGGCCGGTGCCGTCCGGCTGCTGCCGCAGCGGCACCGCACCGGTCCCCGGGTCGGCGCACTGCTGGTCGCGGGCGGTGCCGCCCAGGTCGTCGTGCTCGCCACCGGGGCGGTGGCGGTGCTCGCGGTGGACCGGTCGCTGCCCGCCTGGCAGGGTGCCGCCGCCGGGCCCGATCTCGCCTGGGGCTGGCAGTTGCCGCTCGTCGTCCTACTCACCGCCGGTGCCGGTCTCCTGCTGCTGCCGAGGGCGGCCCGCCCGGTGACCGTACTGCTGGCGGTGGTGCTCACGGCGGCGGCGCTGCCGGCGGTCACGGTCACCCCGTGGCCGGCCACCCTCGCGGTCGACCTGGTCGTCGGCGCGGCGCTGCTGCCGGTCGCGGTGCTGCGCGGCCGGCGCGCCCCGACCGTGCTGGTCGGCGCAGCGGGGGCCGCGGTGCTGCTCGGGCACGGCCTGCTGGTGGCCTCGGCCGCCCCGGTCGGGATGCTGGTGGCGCTCGGGGTGGTGCTGGTTGTCGGACTGTCGGTGGCGCTGCCCGGCCGGCCGGCGAGCGCCGTCGCGGGCCGGGTCGCCGGGGTCGCGCTGGCGGTCGCGCTGCGCACCGTGCCGGCCGGCGGGTCGGTCGCGTCGCGGGCCGTCGGGGCGCCGCCCTGGTGGCAGCTGCGGGCCGGGTTCATCGCCGCCGTGCTGCTGCTGGTCCCGCTGCTCGCGCTGCGTCGCCGCCGTCCCGACCTCGACGGGTACGCCGGCACCGCGCTCGCCCTGGCGCTCGCCGCCGTGGTCGTGCCGACCGTCGTACCCGGTGGGGAGCCGTTCGCGCTCTATGCGGCGCTGGCGGTAGTCGCGCTGGTACCGGCCGACCGGCGGACCGCACCGGTGACCCCGGGCCGGGTGGTCGGCGCGGTGCTGGCCGGTCTCGCGCTGGTCGCCGCCGCGCCGGTGGCCCTGGCCGCGCTCGTCGCCCCCTACGGCGGGCCGGTGCGGCCCTGGTCGGGCGTGCCGGTGGGGGACGGGCCGCCCGGTGCCCTCGTGGTCGGGGCGGCGCTGCTGGTCCTCGCCGGTACGGCCGCGCTGGTCGTCCACCGGCACACCGGTGACCGGTCCGGGGCGGCCGTCGCCGCGCTGCCGTTCGGGGCGGCGGCGCTGCCCGTGCTCCTGCTCGGCGCGGACGCCCCCTGGCCGGTGGTGCCGGCGACGGTGCTGCTCGTCGGGATCGCCGCCCTGCTCACCGCCACGCTCACCGGCCCGGCCCGGACCGCCGCCCCGGGCGCGGCCGTTCCCCCCGGGACCGCGCCGGTTGCTACCGGGACCGCCTCGGGCGTTCCCGGCATCGCGCCGGGCGTTCCCGGAGCCGTCGAGCCGGCCCCGGCCCCCGGCCGTGGCCGGGCGTTGCTGGTGCCGGTGACCACCCCGATCGGTCTGCTGTGGACGGCCGCCGGCCTGGTCGGGCTGCTCGCCACCCGGGCCGGCACGCTGGCCGGGCTCGCCCTGCTGGTGGTCGCGGCGGCGGTGGTCGGCGCGATCGGCCGGCGGGCCGAGGTACGGCTGCTCGGCTTCCTGACCGCCGTCGCGGCGGCCACCGGGTTCGCGCTCACCGCGCCGCTGGCCGCCGACCTGCCGCTGCGCACCGCCGGTTTCCCGGTGCTCGGGGTGGCGGTGGCGGTGCTCCTCGGCGCACCCGCGCTGGCCCGGCGCGGCTCGTTCACCGTACGGGCGCTGGAGGTTGCCGCGCAGGCGGTGGCCGTGCTCGCCCTGCTGCTCACCGTCGGCACGATCCGGTACGCGGCGGTGATCTGCGTGCTCTGGGGAGCCGCCGCAGCACTGCGGGTGCTGTACCCGGGCCAGTCGGCCGGCCGGCGGTGGGCCTTCGGGGCGGTGGCCGGCGGCAGTGAGCTGCTCGGCGCGTGGCTGCTGCTGATCAGCGGCGAGGTGGTGCTGCTGGAGGCGTACACCCTGCCGGCGGCCGGGCTGACCCTGGTGGCCGGGCTGCTCGCGCTGCGCGCCCGACCCGGGTTGACCAGTTGGCTCGCCCTCGGCCCCGCACTGGCCGCCGGGTTGCTGCCCAGCCTGGTGTCGGTGCTGGTGGCCGCCGACCCGCAGCCGTGGCGGCGGCTGCTGCTGGGCGGTGCCGCGCTGGCCGTGGTGCTGGTCGGGGCGGTGCGGCGCTGGCAGGCGCCGGTGGTGCTCGGCGGGGGTGCCCTCGTCCTGCTCGCGGTGCACGAACTGGTCCGGGGGTGGGACCTGCTGCCGCGCTGGATCTACCTGGCCGTCGGCGGGCTGGCGTTGATCACCCTCGCCGCCACCTACGAGCGGCGTCGGCGTGACGTGGCCCGGTTGCGCGCGGCGGTGGGCCGGATGGGTTGACCCGGGCACCGGTAGGGTCGTGCCAGGGCAGCGCCTGTTCACCCCGGCGGGCAGGTGCCTACCGGGCCCGGCGGTGGCGGCCCGGCCGATCGACGACATCCTCCGGAGCGCGCGATGAGATTCGAGATCAGCAAGGTGCTGGACGCCATCGAGGGACGGGTCTGCACCGATCCGTCCCTGGCCCGAGCGGTACTCGACCTGGCCGAGGTGATCCGCTACCAGGATCTCGACGGCGGTCGCCCGGCGAGCCTGCTGCGGCTCGGCATGGTGATCGACGCGCTCTCCCGCGAGCTGGCCGAGGACAGCGTCCCGGTCTACGCGATCGTGCACCGGGCGCTGCTCTCCGACGCGGACCTCACCTCCAACGAGCGGATGGTGGTCCGCCGCTGGGCCGACGACGGCCTGGTCGAGGTGCTCGACAACCCGGGTGACCGGATGCTGGAGGTGGCCGACCTGCTCGGCCTGCCCGTGGTCAGCCGGGTCCGGTTCGACGGCCTGCGCGGCCGGTTCCCGTGGCTGGTGGAGCAGCCGGGGCGGGTCGTCGCCCCGGTGCCCGGCGCGGGCGGCCCGGCCTTCGTCGCGCACGTCGGGGGCGGGCACACCCCGGTCGAGGGTGACCGGTCCCCGGTCGGCGGGCAGTTGCTGGCCCGCACGTGGCGCTGCCCGGAGCCGGGCTGCGCGCTGTTCGGCGGCGGCGGGGGCGGCGGGGCGTTCGCCGACCTGGCCCGGGTGGACCGGGCCCCGGCGGGTCAGCCGCCGCCCGCCCTGCGCAACGGCGTGCCGACCTGCCCCCGGCACGGTGCCCGGCTCTCCGACGCCGGGCCGCGCCCGCGCAGCGAGGTGCTGGCGATCCGGATCGGTGGCCTGATCCGCCGCCGGTTCGTGCTCACCGAGGACGAACCGGTGACTGTCGGTCGGGCCCCCGAGGAGACCGGGGGCGTGATGCTCGGGCAGTGGCTCAACGACGAGGCACGGCGCTGGATCAGCCGGGCGCACGTACGCTTCGAGCTGCGCGTCGGCGAGGTCATCGTCACCGACGTCAGCACCAACGGCTCCGGCATCCGGCCCAACGGTTCGATGGCCGAGGCCGACCGCGTCCCGCTGACCCCGAAGCAGTCCCGGGTGCTGGGCGGCGCGGACATGGTGGAGCTGTACCCCGGGGTGCAGGTCGGCCGGGCCCGGGAGCTGCCCACCGGTGCGGCGTTCACCCCGACGTCGGTGATGGCCGAGGCACCCACCATGGCGATGCGGCTACCACGCAACTGACCCCTACCGCCCGCGGCCGGTAGGGGTAGCTCCACCCCGGACTGGGGGCTGACAAGGATTGTCCACTCTCATCTATGACATCAGGCTTGGTGGCGGAAGGCCGCACATCGGGTGCGGCCC
>NZ_JBMDWU010000475.1:0-2813 GCF_048594385.1 Micromonospora sp.
CCCGCCCGGCTGGGCTCCCCCCACTCGTTGTCCCCGGGGGGGGGGGGCGGGGGGGGGGGGTGGGGGGGGGGGGGGGGGGGGTGAGGGATGGGGGGAGTTGGGTCAGTCGGTGAGGAGGATGCCGGTGAGCAGGACGCCCCGGGCCAGGTTGAGGACCTCGTCGCAGCCGGGGAAGCCGACCCGGGCCAGCGCCCCGGAGCCGGTCCGCCCGAACAGGTACGGGGCGATGCTGTAGGGGACCTCGGCGTTGACCGTCTCGCCGGTCTCGATCTGGACGAAGTCCATCTCCACCCGGTCGGCGGGCCAGTACCGCTGGAGGATGTCGCCGCCCCGGTCGAGGGCGGCGCGCAGGCCCTCGGCCCACTCCGCGTCGCCCATCTCCCGGCCGATGAGCACCCCGTGGCCGGCCGAGCCGTCGGCCGGCTTGACCACCAGGTTCTCCCGGTCGGCCAGGGCCCGGTCCAGCTCGGCGGCGGTGAACGCCACGGTGTGCGGCACGTACCGGTGGATCAGGGCCTGGTCGTCGGCGGAGAGCAGGTCCAGGTCCTCGTAGAGCCAGGCGAAGTTGATCTTGTTGCCGAGCAGCCAGGCGGCGGTGCTGACGAACATCGGCAGGGTGCCGGCGTGCAGCGCCCCGGCCACCGCGTCCAGGCCGGCGCTCGGGCTGACCCGGTTGGGCACGAAGAGGCGGAACAGCGCGTCGACCGGTGCGCCCCCGACGACCAGCCGCTTCGCGTCGTCCAGGGTCGCCGTGCTGACCGGGGCGATCACCAGGTCGATGCCGAACCGGCGGGCCTGGTCGACAAGCGGAGAGAGGATCTTGATGAAGTCGTCCGGGGTCTCCAGGCCGGGGTAGTCGGCGTCGAAGTCGAGCAGCAGCGCCACCCGGGCCCCGTCGGGCAGGGACAGCCCGTCGCGGATCGCCACGAACCGCTGGTCCAGCAGGGACGGGGCCGGCCGCACCGGCAGCCCGTCGAGGATGCCCCGCTCCTGGTAGAGCGCCGCGTACCGGCGGACCACCGTGTCGGCGTCGAAACCGCCGCCCAGACTGCTGTCGATGTTGTACTCGACGATCCTCGGCACCCCACCGGAGAGCAGCACGTCGGGCCGGTAGGCGGCGAGCAGCTCCTCGGACAGCTCCTCGGACTCGTCGAGCAGCCGCGTCGCCCCCTCGGGCACCCCGAGCAGCTCGCGCAGCTCCCCGGCGGTGCGGGCCCGCCGCCGGCAGGCGTCCAGGATGAGCTGGGCGATCCGGTCGCAGACCTCGTTCAGCTCGCGGAACGCGTCCGCCGGCATGACCGGGGGCCGGGCCAGCCGCCACTGCTTGTTGTACGTCGCGCAGCCGTAGAAGATCTCCCGCCAGGCGGCGGCCCCGCTGGACACCATCGCCGTACGGGTCGTCTCCGGCAGCTCGCGCCATGCCTGGCCGGGCTCGGGCCAGGGGTAGTTCGGATCGGTCATGATCTGTCCTTCATGGTCAGTTGGATGGCGGCGGTGAGTTGCTCGCGGCCCGGCTGCACGGCCCGGTCGAGCACCGGCGCGAAGGGCAGCACCGCACCGTCCGGCCGGGTGACCCGGCGCGGCGGCGCGACCAGCGGCACCCGTTCCAGCACCGAGGTGATGATCTCGGCGGCGATGCCGCAGGACCGGTTGGAGTCGTCGACGACCACCAGCCGGCCGGTACGGGACACCGAGTCGAGCAGGCCGTCGAGGTCGAACGGGTAGATCGTGCGCGGGTCGAACACCTCCACCGACACCTGGTCGGCCAGCTCCTCGGCGACGGCCAGCGCGTCGTGCACCAGGTGCCCGACGGCGACCACGGTGACGTCGTCGCCGGCCCGGCGGACCACCCCGCGCCCCAGCGGCACCGGGGCGAGGGTGGCGAAGTCGATGTCGTCTCGGACCTCCAGCGCGGCGGCCGGGGCGAAGACCACCACCGGGTCGTCGTGCCGGATCGCCGAGGCCAGCAGCCCGTACGCGTCGGCCGGGGTGGCCGGCACCACGGTGACGATCCCGACGTGGGCGAACAGCGAGTACGGGTGGTCGGAGTGCTGCCCCGCCCAGCCGGTGCGGGAACCGGAGCCGGGCACCAGGTAGGTGACCGGCACCGAGCACTGCCCGCCGGTCATCATCGGGAACTTGTGCGCGTGGTTGACGATCTGCTCGAAGACCAGGAACAGCAGGGACGGGATCTGGAACTCCAC
This sequence comes from Micromonospora sp., assembly GCF_048594385.1. Classification (NCBI taxonomy): domain Bacteria; kingdom Bacillati; phylum Actinomycetota; class Actinomycetes; order Micromonosporales; family Micromonosporaceae; genus Micromonospora; species Micromonospora sp. The sequence goes on from NZ_JBMDWU010000475.1 coordinate 2,205, forward strand.
CACCGGCCGCAGCCCGGCCAGCGCCGCCCCGGTGGCGAAGCTGGTGAACGCCTGCTCCGACAGCGGGGTGTCCAGCACCCGGTCCGGCCCGAACCGCCTGAGCAGGCCCGGGGTGACGTTGGACGCGCCCACCCGGATGTCCTCGCCGAGCAGGAACACCGACTCGTCCCGGGTCATCTCGTCGGTCAGCGCCCGGGTCAGCGCCTTGCGGTACGACAGCCGTGGCATCTCAGGAGCCTCCCCGGGCGGTCAGCCCACTGGCGTACAGATGGTCCAGCGCACCGGCCGGGTCCGGTTCGGGGCCGGCCAGGGCGAACGCGACGGCCGCGTCGAGGGTCGCCTCCACCTCGGCGTCGACGGCCTCCCGGTCGGCCGGGGACAGCCGGGCACCCTGGATCTCCACCGGGTCCCGGGACCGGCCGTCGGCCACCTCCTGCGGCGTGCGGTACTCCAGGCGTACCGCGTGTTCGAAGGTGTGGTGGGCGTCGAACCGGTAGGTGCGGGCCTCGACCAGCTCCGGCCCGCCGCCGGCCCGCCTCCCCCCGCCGGCCGCGGCCGTGAACTGCCCGACCGCCGCCGCGTCCTGCCAGTCCACGACCTAGGCCTGGC
>NZ_JBMDWU010000476.1:0-11195 GCF_048594385.1 Micromonospora sp.
GTCATGATCGGGTGCCGGAACAGGAAGACGACCACCAGGTCGAGCACGGTCGCCAGGCCGAGGGCGAAGGCGAAGCCCTTCACCGTGCCGACCGAGACGATGTAGAGGACCACGGCGGACATCAGGGTGATCGCGTTGGCCGAGATGATCGTCCGGCGGGCCCGGATCCAGGCCCGGGGTACCGCGCTGCGTGGGCTGCGCCCCTCCCGGATCTCGTCCTTGAGTCGTTCGAAGTAGATGACGAACGAGTCCGCCGCCACACCGAGCGAGACGATCATGCCGGCGATGCCGGCGAGGGTGAGGGTGAAGCCGATCGACCGGCCGAGCACCACCAGCGCGCCGAAGACCAGCAACGCGGAGAGCACCAGACTCAGGAAGATGACCGAGCCGAGCAGCCGGTAGTAGAAGAACGCGTAGATGATGACCAGCAGCATGCCGATGCCGGCGGCCAGCAGGCCGGCCCGCAGGTGGCTGTCGCCCAGCGTCGCGGTGACGTTCTGCTGCTCCTGCGGCACGAAGGTGACCGGCAGCGCGCCGTAGCGCAGCTGGCTGGCCAGCGCGTTGGCCGACGTGTTGTCGAAGCTGCCGGTGATCTGCGAGTCGCCCGTCAGCACGCCCTGGATCTCGGGCGAGGAGACGATCTCGTTGTCCAGCACCACGGCCACCCGGCACTTGCCGTCCTGGCCGAGAGCGGTCTGGTCGCAGCCGCCGCCGGTGTTGTTGAACGCCTCCCGGGTCAGCTCGGTCCACTTGGACTGGCCGTCGCCGGTGAAGTTCAGGCTGACCACCCAGGTGCTGGCCTGGTCGAGGACCGCGTTGGCGTCCTTGACGTCGGTGCCGAGCACCTTGGCCTGGTCGAGCAGGTACTTCGCCGCGCCACCCTCACAGGCGACCGCCTGCTGCTTCTCATCCTTGATCGAGGCGGGGGGCCGCTTGTCGAGCTGGGCGCAGGTGATGGTCGGCACGTTGAACTGCATCTGCGGGGTCAGTACCGCGACCTCCTGCGGGGAGAGCGCGCCGAACGGCTTGAACGTCTCCGCCAGGGCCGGGTTGGTGGCCAGGTCGGCCGGGGCCTGGAGTCCGCTCGCGGCAGCCCAGGCGGCCGCGCCGACCTTCTTCTCGACGGCCTTGCGCTGCTCCTCGATGCTCTGCGACACCGGCGCCTCACTGGCGCTGGGCGAGGCGGCCGGGGCGCTCGGCGAGGCCGACCCGGACGGGGAGGCGCTGGCGCTCGGCGCGGGGGCGCCGCCGCCCTGCCCACCGGCGCTCGGCGAGCCGGACACCTTCGGCGACGCGCTGCCGGAGGCCTTCGGCGAGGCGCTGCCCGACGGGGCGGGCGACGCGCTGCCGGACGGGGCCGGCGAGGCGCTGCCCGACGGCGCCGGGGCGGCGACCGCGCCGCTGCCGTCGGCGGCCTTGAGCACCTTGCGGAAGCGCAGCTCCGCGGCGCTGCCGACGTCGGTCAGCTCCCGGTTCTCACCGGGCAGGGAGATGACGATGTTCCGGTTGCCCTCGGTGACCACCTCGGCCTCGGCCACGCCGTAGGCGTTGACCCGGCTCTCGATGATCTGCCGGGCCTCCTCCAGGTTGGCCGACGTCGGGGGCTTGCCGTCGATGGTGTTGGTCGCCTCCAGCGTCAGCCGGGTGCCACCGATCAGGTCCAGGCCGAGCCGCGGCTCCAGCCGGTCCTTCCAGCCGCCGCTGGCACCGCCCGAGAAGAACACCAAGGAATAGAGGACGACGAAGATGAACCCGAGCACGGCGAGCTGCCGCCCGGGGCGCATCTGTCCCTGAGGTGGTGCCACGGCTGTCTGTCTCCCTGTAACGGTCGCGCCGCCGGCGCAGCGGCGACGAGGTCGGAGCGGGGTTCCCGCCCCGACGTGCTCTGCGCGGGCCACTCCCGACCGACGGCACGGCGCACCACCGCCGACGTGGTGGCGTCGGGCGGACGGTGCGGGTGCCGACCCTGGGGACCGGCCCACCTATCCAGTTGTCCCGCCGCTACCCGCCCGTGGTGCCGGGCGGGTGGCGGCTTCACTCCTTGACGACTTCCGCGTCCTCGGTGACCGGCTCGTCGGCCTCGGGGCGCTCGGCCCGGGTGACCACCCGGGCGATGGCCGGCCGGGCGTAGCGGGACTGCACACCGGGGGCCACCTCCAGCAGCACGGTGTCGTCCTCGACACCCACGACCGTGCCGTAGAGCCCGCCGATGGTGACGACCTCGTCACCGGGTCCGAGCGCGGACTGCATGGCCTCAGCCTCGCGGCGGCGCTTCTGCTGCGGCCGGATCATCATGAAGTACATGACCCCGAAGAGCAGGGCGATCATGAGGATCGGCGTCAGACTGCCGGCGCCTCCGCCGGACTGTGCTGCGTAAAGCACGGTGTGCGACCTTCCCATTGGCCACCGTCCCGGCACGTGCGCGCCGGAGCGGAGGCGGATATTCACATCCTGTACAGACCGCGGCGAGTCTAATCCCTGCACCTGGGAACGCCGAATGCGGCGCAGATCACGTTCAGATCACGGTGGATCGGGCGCGTTCGAGAAGAGATCGGGCACGGCGGGGGCTTCCACACCGAATGTACCATTTGGCGGGGTGCGGCCGAGGTGTCGCCAGGCGGCCTCGGTGGCCACCCGCCCCCGGGGCGTACGGGCCAGCAGTCCGGCGCGGACCAGGAACGGCTCGCAGACCTCCTCCACCGTGTCCGGCTGCTCCCCCACCGCCACCGCCAGGGTGGACAGGCCCACCGGACCACCGCGGAACGAGTCGACCAGCGCGGTCAGCACCGCCCGGTCCAGCCGGTCCAGGCCGAGGGCGTCCACGTCGTACACGGTCAGGGCGGACCGGGCGGTCTCCAGGGTGACCACGCCGTCGGCCCGGACCTCGGCGTAGTCGCGCACCCGGCGCAGCAGCCGGTTGGCGATCCGGGGGGTGCCCCGGGACCGGCCGGCGATCTCCACCGCCCCCTCCGGGGTGATCGGCACGCCCAGGATGCGCGCCGAGCGGTGCAGCAGCGCCTCCAGGTCGGCCGGGGAGTAGAAGTCGAGGTGCGCGACGAAGCCGAAGCGGTCCCGCATCGGGCCGGTCAGCAGGCCGGACCGGGTGGTCGCGCCGACCAGGGTGAACGGCTCCACGTCGAGCGGGATCGCGGTCGCGCCCGGGCCCTTGCCGACGATCACGTCGACCCGGAAGTCCTCCATCGCGCTGTAGAGCAGTTCCTCCGCCGGCTTGGCGATCCGGTGGATCTCGTCGATGAACAGCACGTCGCCCTCGGCGAGGCTGGTCAGGATGGCGGCGAGGTCACCGGAGCGCTCGATCACCGGCCCGCTGGTCACCCGGATGCCCGAGCCCAGCTCGGCGGCCACGATATTGGCCAACGTCGTCTTACCGAGGCCGGGAGGCCCCGACAGGAGGATGTGGTCGGGTGGGGCGCCACGCCGCATCGCGCCCTGCAACAGCAGGTCGAGCTGGTCGCGGACCCGGTGCTGGGCGATGAACTCGTCCAGCCGCTTCGGCCGGACGCTGACCTCCGCGTCCCGCTCCGCGTCGTCGGCGTACGCCGAGACCAGGCCGTCGCCGCTCATGCCGGCCGCCCCGACCGGGACCGTGCCACGCCGGTCACCGGGTCCGGCCGAGCAGTCGGATGGCCTGCTTGAGCAGGATCGGCACCGGCGGGGTGGGCCCGTCCACGGTCTCCGCCACGGCGGCCACCGCCTGGTCGGCCTGGCCGGCCGTCCAGCCGAGCCCGACCAGCGCCTGGCGGACCTGGTCCGGCCAGGCGCCGGCGGTCACCCCGGCCGCGCCGTCGGGGCCCACCGGGACCGGGCCGATCCGGTCGCGCAGTTCCAGCACCAGCCGTTCGGCGCCCTTCTTGCCGATTCCGGGCACCCGGGTCAGGGCGGCGGTGTCGGCGTTGGCGATGGCCTTGCGGACCGCGTCCGGGGTGTGCACGGCCAGCACCGCCTGGGCCAGTCGCGGGCCGACCCCGCTGGCGGTCTGGAGCAGCTCGAACAGATGCTTGGCGTCGTCGTCGGCGAAGCCGTAGAGGGTGAGTGAGTCCTCCCGGACCACGAGGCTGGTGGCGAGCCGGGCCGGCTGGCCGACCCGCAGCTCGGCCAGGGTGCCGGGGGCGCACTGCACCGCCAGGCCGATCCCTGCGACCTCCACCACGGCGTGGTCCGGGCCGGTCGCGGTCACCGTGCCGCGCACGCTGGCGATCATCGTGCTCCTCCTCGTCGTACCCGGTCGGCGGCCTCGGCCAGCTTGGACCGGGTGCCGCCCCGCCACACGTGGCAGATGGCCAGCGCCAGGGCGTCCGCCGCGTCGGCCGGCCGGGGCGGCTCGGCCAGCCGCAGCAGCCGGGTGACCATCGTGGTCATCTGCTTCTTGTCGGCCTGGCCGGAGCCGGTCACCGCGGCCTTGACCTCGCTGGGCGTGTAGGTCTGCACCGGCAGCCCGGCCCGCGCCCCGGCCAGCACGGCGATCCCGCTGGCCTGGGCGGTGCCCATCACGGTGCGCACGTTGTGCTGGCTGAACACCCGCTCGACGGCGACCGCGTCGGGCCGGTGCTCGGCGACCAGGTCGGTCAACGACCGGTCCAGGTGCAGCAGACGCAGTGACAGGTCGTCGGCGGGGTCGGTGTAGACGACGTAGTAGGCGACCAGCGAGCAGGGCCGGCCCGGCACCCCCTCGACCACGCCGACCCCGCACCGGGTCAGGCCCGGGTCGACGCCCAGCACGCGCACGTCGCCTCCTTAGGGCCCCTCGACAGTACGGGTGTTCGACACCCTACTGCTCCGCCCCGACACGCCGGTGGGCGGACACGCCGCCCGACGGTGGGGCTCAGCGGGCCCGTAGGCCGTCGAGCACGCCGTCGACGACCCTCTCGGGGAGCAGCCGGTCGTCCAGCTCCGGGTGCCAGCGCATCAGCCGCTGGACCAGCATCGGGCCGGTGAGCAGCGCCATCGCCACCTCGATGTCGAGATCGGCGCGCAGCTCGCCTGCGGCCACGCCCCGGCGGAGCACCTCCCGCATGATCTTCCGCCGCGGCTCGATGATGTTCTGGTAGAGCTGGAAGTGGTCCGGGCTGCGGTTCACCTCGGGCACCAGGCACGGCATGATCCGCTCCGCCCGGGGGTCGATGTTGTGCCCGACCGCGCCGACCAGCAGCACCAGGTCGTCGCGCACGGAGTGCCCGGCCGGCTGGGCGACCACCCCCTTGAGCCGGCGCAGCGCGTCCAGCAGCAGGGCGTCCTTGCCGGGCCAGCGGCGGTAGATGGTGGCCTTGCCCACCCCGGCGCGGGTGGCGATCGCCTCGATCGACAGCGTCTCGATGGTGCTGCCCTCGGCGAGCAGATCCAGGGTGGCCTCGATGATGGCCTCGTCCGCGCGGATGCTCCGCGGTCGCCCGGGCGACCGCGGAGCATCGGCGGTGGGGTTCAGGTCGGACATCGTTCTGCGAACCTACGTGGTTCCGGCCAGTTCCCGCTCCGCCACCGGCGTGGCGGTGACGGCCGTGGCGGGCCGGCCCGGCATCCAGCGCAGCACGATGATGATGCCGAGGGCGGCCACCACCGCCGAGATCGCCGCCGCCCAGTGCATGGCCGAGACGAAGGCGTCGTTGGCCGCCGCGATCAGCCGCGGGGCCGCCGGGCCGAGCTGCGCCGCCGCCGCGTACGCCCCGGAGACCGACTCGGTGGCCGCCTCCCGGGCCGGTGCGGGCAGGGCGTCGGCGGTCGTGGCGATGTCCTGCCGGTAGACCGCGGAGAGCACCGAGCCGAGCACCGCGACGCCCAGCGCACCGGCGACCTGGCGGACGGTGTTGCTCACCGCCGACCCGACGCCGGCCTTCTCCCGGGGCAGCGCCGACATGATCGATTCGGTGGCCGGCGGCATGATGTTCGCCATCCCGACACCCTGGATGAAGAAGGCCACCAGCACCACCCAGATCGGCGTGGCGGCGTCGATGAAGGCGAACGCGGCCAGCGCCACGGCGGTCAGCACGAGGCCGACCGTGGCGACCGCCCGACCGCCGTACCGGCGCACCATGGCGGCGCTGCGCGGCGCGAAGACCAGCTGTGCCCCGGCGAACGGCAGGAAGAACAGGCCGGTCTCCAGTGGGCTGTAGCCCCGGACGAGCTGCATGTAGAACGAGCTGAAGAACATCACGCCCATGGCGGCGAAGAAGACCAGGCCGACGATCGCCACCGGGGCGGCGAACCGGGGCACCCGGAACAGCCGTACGTCGAGTGAGGGGTGGTCGCTGCGCCGTTCGTGCTCGACGAACCAGGCCAGCACCGCCGCCCCGCCGAGGATCGCGGCCCACACGAGCGGTCGGCCGAAGCCGTGCTCGCCGCCGTCGATGATGCCGTAGGTCAGCGCGACCAGGCCGACGACCGAGAGCAGCACGCCGAGGATGTCGACCCGGCCCGGCTGGGGGTCCCGCGACTCGGGCACCAGCAGGGCCACCAGCAGCACCCCGAGCGCCACCACCGGCACGTTGATCAGGAAGACCGAGCCCCACCAGAAGTGCTCCAGCAGTGCGCCGCCGAGGATCGGGCCGATCGCCACCGCCAGGCCGACCGCGCCGGCCCAGACCCCGATGGCGCGGCCCCGCTCCCGGGGGTCGAAGACGTTGGAGATGATCGACAGGGTCACCGGCATGATCGCCGCGCCGCCGACGCCCATCAGGGCGCGGGCCGCGATCAGCTGGCCGGGGCTCTGCGCGTACGCCGAGAGCAGGGACGACAGGCCGAACAGGACCAGGCCGACGAGCAGGAACCGGCGTCGGCCGGCCCGGTCGCCGAGGACGCCGAAGGTGAACAGCAGGCCGGCGAAGACGAGGGTGTAGGAGTTGATCGCCCATTCCAGCTCGCCCTGGCTGGCCCCGAGGCCGTGCACCGGGTCGGCCAGGGTGCGCAGGGCGACGTTGAGGATGGTGTTGTCGAGGACGACGACGAGCAGGCTGACCACCAGCACGCCGAGGATCGCCCATCGTCTCGGATGTCCGGTGTTCTCGTGCGGTTGCATACGCTCCGGTGCTCCCCCCGGTTGCACCCGTGCCGTGGCAATACGGAACGGGTCAGACTCGTAACGGTGTTCACCTTACGAGTCTCATGTTTCGATACGGCACCGGTTCGTATCGGATGTGGTGCGGGTCACCTGGTCAGGCCGGCGGCCCGCAGGCGGCCAGCGCGGCGGAGAAGCTGGTCAACCGGGTCGCGGGGGGTGCGAGGGGCTCGATCCAGCCCGGCCCGGCGGCGTACACCCGTACCCCCGGGAAGTCGCGGCCGAAGCGGACCAGGCGGTACGCCCGGCCGGTGACCGGCGTCTGCGACCACACCACCACGCTCCGCGGGCGGGCCCGCAGCACGGCGGAGCCCAGCGCCACCCAGGGCAGCGCCGGCCCCAGGTGCAGGCAGCCCCGACCCTGCTCGCGCAACGCGGCGGCCACCGCGTGCAGGCCCAGGCAGTGCGCCTCGTTCTCGGCCCCGGCGAGCAGCACCCCGTCGGTGCGCAACCGGCGGCCGGGAACCCGCCGGTGCACGTCCAACCCGATCCGGATGCCCTCGGACAGGGCGTGCTCGACGGCGATCTCGGCGGCGTCACGACCGCGCAGCCCGGCCAGCAGCGGCACGCACACCGCCTCCCACACCGCCGCCACCCCGGCGTCGGCGGCGTACTCCAGCACCAGCGCGGCGACCAGGTTCGCGTCGAGGTCCTCGGCGGCGGCCGAGAGCCGCTTGTGGGCCGTCTCGACGACCTCGACCGGCATCGGATCCGACAACACCAGACGCACCCCCCGGGTAGGACACCGTTACCAGGGGTTCGCCCGGACGGGCCGGTTCGGATGCGCCGCCGGGGAAAAACTACGGTGGTTCAGCCGGTGAGCGCCTCCAACGCCAGGTCCACGTCCGCCTCGGTGGTGTAGAGGTGGAAGGCGACCCGGACCCGCCCGGCGCGCACCGCCGCCCGGATCCCGGCGCGGGCCAGCCGCTGCCGCGCGTCGGACACCTCCACCGCGACGATCGCGCTGTCCCCCGGCGGCCGGCCCAGCCCGGCGAGGAACCGGTTCGCCAGCGCCACGTCGTACGCCCCGGTCGTCGCCGGACCGAGCGCGGCGAGAAGTTCCAGCGCCGGCGCGGTGCCCACCCAGCTGAACCAGGCCGGAGAGCTGTCGAACCGGCGGGCGTCGTCGGCCAGCCGCAGCGGCGGACCGTAGTAGGTGGACAGCGGCTCCCTGCCCGCGAACCAGCCGGCGGCGTCCGGACGCATCCGCTCGCGCAGCGCCGGGGCCAGGTAGGCGAGCGCCGAGCCGCGTGGCGACACCAGCCACTTGTACGTGCCGACCGCGACCGCGTCGGCCAGCGCCGCGTCGAACGGCAGCCACCCGCACGCCTGGGTGGCGTCCACCACCACCAGCGCGTCGTGCGCGCGGGCCGCGGCCACGATCTCGGCGTACGGGGCGACGGCCCCGTCGGCGGACTGCACCAGGCTGAAGGCGACCAGGTCGGTGCCGGCGTCGATCGCGTCGCACAGGCCGGCCAGCGGCACGGTGCGCACCCGCACGCCGCGTTCCTCCTGCACCAGCCAGGGGAAGAGGTTGGCGGTGAACTCGACCTCGGGGACGACCACGGTGGCCCCGGCGGGCAGGGCCGCGGCGATCGGTCCGAGCAGCTGCGACACGCTGCCGCCGACCGCGACATCGGTCACCGGCACCCCGACCAGGCCGGCGAACGCCTCCCGGGACCGCCCGGTGGCCTCCTCCCACACCTCGTGGGAGGTACGCCCCACCCGCCAGTCGGCCAGGGCCTCCTGCACCGCCGTCCAGACCGGCTCGGGCGGGAGCCCGTAACTGGCGGTGTTCAACCAGCCGGGTTCCGGCTGCCACAGCTCGCGTGCCTGCGCCAACTCCATGCGTCGAGGCTAGTGACACCCTCGCGCGCCCGGTCAGCACCAATCCGCCGGTGGTGGCCCGCACCCGCCGGCCACCCGACCGGCACCGGCTTGACCCGCTGACCTAGGTTGATGATCCACATAACGACGCTCCCTCGGAAGGGTGATGCCCCGTGCCCGTCGGCTTCACGTTCGCCGTCATCCTCGCCGTCGGGGCGCTGGTCGCCGGAGCGGTCCGGCTCCTCGCCCGGTACCCGGCCGTCAAGCGCACCTGCACGCTGGTCGCGCTCGGCTGCCTGGCCGGCGCGCTGCTGTTCGGGATCGGCGCCAGCGCGCACTCCGTGCCGATCCGCTCGGTCGGCATCGTCACCAGCTTCAACAAGCCGACCGGCGAGGTCACCGGCTCCGGGCTCAAGTGGGTCGCTCCCTGGCAGAAGGTCGGCGAGTGGGACGCCGGCCGGCAGAAGTACGACCACATCGGCGGCGACGACTGCGTCCGGGTCCGCACCGGCACCCTCGCCGACGCCTGCGTCGAGGTGCTGATCGAGTGGCAGGTCAAGCCGGAGAACGCGCCGAAGCAGTTCATGGACTACAAGGGCGACTTCGAGAGCTTCCGGGGCCAGCGGGTGGGGGTGCAGCTCGACAGCGCGGTCAACGACGCCTTCGCCACCTACAACCCGCTGGAGAAGATCGACGCCCGGACGGGGAACCTGAACGTCGACCTGAAGCCGTTCGCCGAGAGCATCCGGAGCAACGCCGAGGGCCGGCTCTCCGGCGACGTCGACATCCTGTCCGTCACCATCACCCGGGTCAACCACGACGATAAGACCGAGGGCAACATCAAGGCCTTCCAGGACAAGCTCGCCCAGACCCGCAACCTCGAACAGGACCGCCGCAACGCCGACATCCAGCGGCAGATCACCGAGACCAACGCCAAGGTCGACAAGGTGTCCCGCTGCCTGGAGATCGCCGAGAAGAACGGCAGCACCCCCGGACTGTGCATCAACCCGGGGATCGTGACCGGCGGCAAGTGACCTGGGCGCCGGCCGCCGGGCGGTGGTCACCCACCGCCCGGCGGGTCAGCTCACGTTGGCGGGGCCGAGGACGCTCTTGAGGTCACCCATCAGCGCGGTGGTGGCGGCCACCCGGAACGGGCCGAGCCGCAGGGTGGTCACCTTGCCGCCGTTGAGCAGCTTGACGTGCACCTCGGTGTCGCCCGGGTGCAGCACCAGGGTCTCCTTGAGCCGTTCCACCAGCGGCGGGGTGCAGCGGTGCACCGGGATGGTCAGCGTCACCGGCTTGCTGCCGGGGGTGCTGGTGACGTCCGGCATGGACATGTCCATCGCCATGATCCGGGGGGTGTCGTCGCGCCGGTCCACCCGGCCCTTGACCACCACGATCGCGTCCTCGGCGATGTACTGGCCGATCACCTCGTAGGTGTTCGGGAAGAACAGCGTCTCCACCCCGCCGGCCAGGTCCTCCAGCGCCGCCGAGGCCCAGGCCCGGCCCTGCTTGGTGACCCGGCGCTGCACGCCGGAGAGGATGCCGGCCAGGGTGACCACCGCGCCGTCGGGCACGGTGCCCTCCTCCGACAGCGCGGCGATGGTGGTGTCGGCCGCCGCGCCGAGGACGTGTTCCAGGCCGAACAGCGGGTGGTCGGAGACGTAGAGGCCGAGCATCTCGCGTTCGAAGGCGAGCTTGTCCCGCTTGTCCCACTCGGCGTCGCCGATGGTCGGCATCACGGTGGTGCTGCCGGTGTCGGCGTCACCGAAGCCCGCCCCGAACAGGTCGTACTGGCCGACGGCCTCCTTGCGCTTGACGTCGGCGAAGGCGTCGATGGCGTCGGCGTGCACGGTGAGCAGGCCCTTGCGGGTGTGCCCCAGCGAGTCGAACGCACCCGCCTTGATCAGTGATTCGATGGTCTTCTTGTTGCAGACCACCGCGTCGACCTTGGACAGGAAGTCGTAGAAGTCGGCGTACTCGCCCTTCTCGTCGCGGCACCGCATGATCGCCGCGACCACGTTCGCCCCGACGTTGCGCACGGCGGCCAGGCCGAAGCGGATGTCCTTGCCGACCGGGGTGAACGGGCCGGCGGAGGTGTTCACGTCCGGCGGCAGCACCTGGATACGCATCCGGCGGCACTCCGACAGGTAGAGCGCCATCTTGTCCTTGTCGTCACCGACGGAGGTCAGCAGCGCCGCCATGTACTCGGCCGGGTAGTGCGCCTTGAGGTACGCCGTCCAGTACGACACCAGGCCGTACGCCGCCGAGTGGGCCTTGTTGAAGGCGTACCCGGCGA
>NZ_JBMDWU010000477.1:0-26431 GCF_048594385.1 Micromonospora sp.
CCCCCCTCTCCACCCCCCGCCGTCAGGACTCGGTGCCGGCCCCCTGCGCCTGTCCCGGGCGGACGGTCCGCGCCCGCCCGGGACAGGCAGTGCTCAGGAGGCGGTGCAGACCGGGGTCAGGCCGGTGGCGGACCCGGTGCCCTGGAACCCGAACTCGGTGGACTGGCCGGCGGCGACCGAGCCGTTGTAGTTGACGTTGCCGAACTGGACGCTGCCGCTGGTGCCGGTGCGCTCGGCGCTCCACACGTTGGTGATCGCGGCACCCGACGGCAGGGTGAGCTGGACGTTCCAGCCCTGGATCGGCGCGCTGCCGGCGGTGACCCGGACGGTGGCGACGAAGCCGCCGGTCCAGGAGTTCAACGACACCGTGGCCGTGCAGCCGCCCGTCGGCGGCGGCGTGGTGGGCGGGGGAGTCGTCGGCGGCGGGGTGGTGGGCGGCGGCGTGGTCGGCGGCGGCGTGGTGGTCGGCGGGGTGGTGGTCCGGCCCTTGTTCAGCTCGTCGAGGACGGCGTAGTACGCGGCCTTCTTCTGGTAGTTGCCGTTGCCGCCGGTGAACAGCAGGCCCCGCTCGGAGGAGCGCCACGACTCGCTGTCGGAGATGCCCCAGACGGTGATGCCCGTGCACTTCGCGACGTTCAGGCAGGCCCGGACGACCTTGCGGTAGTTGTCCGCCTGGCCGGCGCCGATGTCGTTGTTGCTCAGGTCGTCGTCGATGTCGACCTCGGACAGGTGCACCTCGACGCCGAGGTCGGCGAAGCGCTGGATGTTGGCCTGCAGGTCGTTGCTGATGATGCTGTTCGGGTTGTCGTTGAAGTGCGACTGGAACCCGACGCAGTCGATGTACTGGCGGTAGGTCCGCACGATGTCGTACAGCGCGTTGGCCTTGCGGTTCGGGCCACCGCCCTTGACGGTCAGCCCCTCGACGTCGTAGTCGTTGATGCAGAGCTTGGTGGAGTAGCCGCCGGCCTGCACGATTTGCTTGGCCCGGATGAACGAGTCCCGGATGACGTCGGTGTCCCCGGCGTCGAAGAAGTCGCCGTCGCCGTTGGCGTCCCGGTTCATGGTGTGCGGCCACTGGTTGCGGCGGCGGCCGGTGTTGTTGTCCTCCAGCGCCTCGTTGACCACGTCCCAGTAGGCGATCTTGCTGCCCCAGCGGTTGATGGCGTTGCCGATGAAGGTGTTCAGCGTGCCCTGGCTGGCCCCCTGCAGCGCGCCGGCCTGCGAGTGCCACACCAGGGTGTGTCCCCGGACCACCATGCCGTTGCTCTGCGCGTGGTTGACCAGCTGGTCCGCGCCGCTGGTGTTCTGCAGCCCACCGCTCGACGTGGCGATCCGGTCGGGCTTCATGTCGTTCTCGGGGGTCAGCTGGCCGAATTCCTGACCGAGGATCGGGTAGAGCCGGTTCGGTGAGGACGCGGTGCCGAAGAACAACCCTGCCTTGGCCGCTGCGGCCCGCAGCGTGGTCTCGGCGGCGACGGCCGGGGTACCGGACTGGACCGCCACCGCGCCGCCGACCAGCAACAACACCGCTGCCGGCAAGGCCGTTCTGCTCACTATCCTGCGTCGCCTCAGGCTGCTGCCCACGGACCCTCCTCGCTACATGACGTAAATAATTGATGCATGTGTATGCCCATCGAAGGGTCAGTATCGATAGCGGTCGACCACACTGTCAACAACTTTCGGAAATGTTCCGGAAACCTCGCCGGGTGGGCTGAGCTGGCGGAAGTCGAGTTCGTGCAGGTGGACGCGTCGGGACGTGGAGTGGTCGGCCAGATGACACACGGTTGCCGGCGCCGGCCGGCGGGCGGACGCCGAAACATTCGAAATTCGGGGCCCGGACGGCCGGAAAAGGCGCTGGACAGGCCGCCGGCCGGTGGATAGGTTGCCGCTGCCCGTGACGCAGCCCGAGGAGGTGAGACCCATGAACGCCGTACCCACGTGGGTGCTCCCCCTGCCCGTCGCGGTCGGGCGACCGACGTAACCGTCGCCCGGGAGCGCCCGCCCACCAGGCACTCCCGAAAGGCGCTTCCCGTGCACCAGTCGCCGCTCGCCCCCACCCCGCCCACCGCAACGGTCGAACCCGCTTCAGGTTTCCCGCCCCCGGCCCCTGCCGGCCGGCCACCCCACGACACCGACGTGGTCATCGTCGGCTGCGGCCCGACCGGCGCGATGCTCGCCGCCGAACTACGCCTGCACGACGTGCGGGTTCTCGTCCTGGAACGGGAGACCGAACCCACTTCGATGGTGCGCATCGTCGGCCTGCACGTCCGCAGCATCGAACTGATGGCGATGCGCGGACTGCTCGACCGTCTGCACGAACACGGCCGGCGACGACCCGCCGCCGGCTTCTTCGCCGCCATCGCCGCGCCCCCGCCCCCCGGACTGGACACCGCCCACCCCTACCTGCTGGGCATTCCGCAGCCGGTCGTCGTGCGGCTGCTCGAAGAGCACGCGACCGGCATCGGGGCGCAGATCCGCCACGGCACGCCGGTGGTGGGCCTCGACCAGGACGACACGGGGGTGGGCGTCACGCTGGCCGACGGGCACCGGCTGCGGGCCCGCTACCTCGTCGGCTGCGACGGCGGCCGGAGCACCGTGCGCAAGCTGCTCGGCGTCGCCTTCCCCGGCGAACCCGCGCGGACCGAGACGCTGATGGGGGAGCTGGCGGTCGGCATGTCGCCCGAGGAGATCGCGGCCACCCTGGCCGGGCTCGGGCAGGTCGACAGACGCTTCAGCCTGACCCCCTTCGGCGACGGCGCCTGCCGCGTCGTCGTCCCCGCCGCCGGGGTCACCGACCGTGCCGCACCGCCCACCATCGACGACGTCCGGCAGCGGTTACGCGCCGTCACCGGCACCGACTTCGGGGTGCACTCCCCACGCTGGCTGTCCCGCTTCGGCGACGCCACCCGGCTGGCCGACGCGTACCGGGTGGGGCGGGTGCTGCTGGCCGGCGACGCGGCGCACATCCATCCGCCCATCGGTGGGCAGGGCCTCAACCTCGGCGTGCAGGACGCGGTCAACCTCGGCTGGAAACTGGCCGCCCAGGTCCGGGGCTGGGCACCGGCCACCCTGCTGGACACCTACCAGGACGAACGCCGTCCGGTCGCCGCCGACGTGCTGGACAACACCCGCGCCCAGACGGAACTGCTCTCCGACGGACCGGGCGCGCAGGCCGTACGTCGGCTGCTCACCGAACTGGTGGCCTTCGACGCGGTGAACCGCCACCTGACCGAGAAGATCACCGCGATCGGCGTCCGCTACGACCTCGGGTCGGGGCCCGACCTGCTCGGCCGGCGGCTGCGTGACCTCGACCTGCGTCAGGGTCGCCTCTACGACCGGCTGCGCCACGGCCGGGGCCTGCTGCTGGACCGCACCGGCCGGCTCGGCGTCGCCGGCTGGACCGACCGCGTCGACCACCTCACCGACCCCACGGCGGACCTGGACGCCCCGTGCGTCCTGCTGCGCCCCGACGGTCACGTCGCCTGGCTCGGCGACGACCAGAGCGACCTGGAGGGCCAGCTGACCCGCTGGTTCGGCCGGCCCACCGGCTGACCCCGGCCGGGGTGGGCGTGCCCGGAACATCCCGGCACACCCACCCCGGGGCGGCCGACCGAGTAGGAATACTCAGGTACCCACCGCATCCGGCCTCAGGACCCGGCGCGCCGGCCCGGACAGAGTGGTCGGCATGGCCGAGCTACCGCACCGACCCGTCGCCCTGCGTACCGTCGAATCGCCGTTGCCGGCCGTGGTGGCGCACGGCCGGCAGGTCGGCCTGGGGGCCCTCGGCCGCGCGGTGGCCGCGCTGGGCCGGCTCGCCGCCCGGCAACCCGCCGGCTGGCGCTGGACGGCCCGGCGGCACCACCCGGCACTGGACGCGCTGGCCGCCGCGCACGCCCGCGGGGTGTGCGCGCGGGCCGCCCGGCAGGTCCCCGCCTACCGCGCCTTCCTACGGGCCCGCCCGGCGGGCGTGCGCCGCCGGCTCACCGACTTCCCCGAGACCGACAAGCGCAGCTACGTGCTGGCCCACGACGCCACCGCCCGCTGCCGGCACGGCCGGCTGCCCACCCGGGGGGTCATCGTCGACGAGTCCGCCGGCTCGGCCGGGCAGCCGTTCAACTGGCCGCGCGGCGAACGCGAACTGCACGCCGTGCACCGGGACATCGCCGGCTACACCGGACTGGTCTTCCCGATGCGCCGACCGTTCGTCATCAACGCCTACTCGATGGGGGCCTGGGCGACCGGGACGACCACCGGCGCGGCGATGGCCCGGATCGCGGTGGTGAAGAACACCGGCCCCGACCTCGGGAAGATCATCGACACCCTGCGGGAGTTCGGCCCCGACTTCGACTACCTGGTGACCGCCTACCCGCCGTTCCTCAAGCACCTGCGCGACCGGCTCGACGCCGAGGGCTTCCCCTGGTCGCGGTACCGCGTCGCGGCCAGCTGCGGCGGGGAGGCGATGACCGAGGCACTACGCGACTACCTGGAGCAACGCTTCACCCGCGTCCGGTCGGCGTACGGGGCGTCGGACCTGAGCATCGGCATCGGCGCGGAGACCCGGTTCACGGTGTGGCTGCGCCGCCGCCTGCAGACCGACCGAGGGCTGCGCGACGCCCTGCTCGGCGCGGACGAGCAACGGCTGCCGATGGTGTTCCAGTACAACCCGTTCGCCACCTACCTGGAGA
Source organism: Micromonospora sp. (assembly GCF_048594385.1). NCBI lineage: Bacteria > Bacillati > Actinomycetota > Actinomycetes > Micromonosporales > Micromonosporaceae > Micromonospora > Micromonospora sp. The sequence goes on from NZ_JBMDWU010000477.1 coordinate 4,686, forward strand.
CCAACGAGCGACGCGAACTGCTCTGCACGGTCACCGGGGACGTGCTCCAGCCCCGGCTGCGGTACAACGTCGGGGACGAGGCGCAGCTCGTGTCGTACCAGCGGGCCGTCGAGCTGGTCTGCGCCGACCCGGTACGCCGGGCCGAACTGCGCCCCGCGCTCGCGGCCGAGCGGATGACGCTGCCGCTGCTGCTGCTCTTCGGCCGCAGCGACTCCACCATCTCCTACCTCGGTGCGAACCTCTACCCGCAGGACGTCGAGTACGGCCTCTACGTCGGCAACCCATACGCCGCCGAGATCAGCCGGTTCTGCCTGGCCCTGGTCGAGGACGCGACGCTGGAGAGCCGGCCGGTGATCCACCTCGAACTGCGCCGCCCGCTGGCCGCCCCGCAACGCGCCGCGCTCGCCGACGCGTGCCGCCTCGGCGTCCGCCGCCACCTGACCTCGGTCTCCCGCGACTTCGCCCAGTCCCTGGTGGAGGACGCCACCGCCGGTGACCTGCGGGTCGAACTGCACGCCCCCGGCACCGGCCCGTTCGCCGGGCAACAGAAGATCAAGAACAGCTACCTGGTGAGGTGACCATGCGTACCCGTGACTTCTCCCGTGCCCCCGCGCAGGCCCGCGCCGGCGCCATGTTCATCGGCGGCACCCGCTACACCAACCCGCTGGTGCTGCTGCGGCTCGCCCCGTCCTGGTTCCGGATGCTGCGCGACATGCGCCGGATGAACGGCTACTGCTGGCACACCGTCTACTGGCAGTTCCCGCTGACGCTGGGCACCATCGCGTTCTTCACCGACCGCGACGCGATGCTGCGCTTCGCCCGCACCCGGCACCACCGCCGGCTGATGGTCTGGCTGACCGACGGCACCCGCAACGCCACCGCCGGCTTCATCCGGCTCTACACCGCAAGCCCCGACGGCTACTCCAACGGCACCTGGCGGGCCGAGGGCCCGGAGATGGGGCACATCGACACCTTCACCCCGCTGGGCGCGGAGACGACCGGGCCGGCGGTACGCCGGTGAGCCCCGCCCGGCACCGGTTCACCCGGGTCACCGACCGGCGCGGCCTGCGGCAGTTCCTCGCCTTCGGCGACCGGCTCTACGCCGGCGAACCCCGCCACGTGCCCACCCCCCGCCAGCAGATCCGCCGCTGGTGGCGCGACGGCGTGCCGCTGTACCTGCTGCGCGACGCCGCCGGCACGGTCGTCGGCCGCACCACCCTGCACACCGACGCGGACTTCGACGCCAAGCTCGGCCGCCGGTGCCAGCTCTTCGGGCTCACCGAGTTCACCGAGCCGGCGGCGCAGCCGCTGTTCGACGCGATCGCCGCGCACGCCGGCACCGACCGGGACCTGCTGTTCGGCCCGGTGGCGCTGCTACCCAACCAGGCCGGTGGCGTGATCACCTCCGGGTACGCCGAGCGGGGCTTCGTCGACAGCGCCTGGAACCCGCCGTGGTACCCGACCGCCTACGAGGCGTACGGGTTCGTCCGCCGGTTCGAGGCCGACACCTGGATCTGCCCCGTGCCCGCCCCACCGGAGCCCCTCCCGCCGGTGCACGTCGACCCGGACGGCGCCCGCATCGCGCTGCACCGGGGCGACGTCCGCCACCTCGACGACCAGCTCGACCTGCTGCGCGGGATGCTCAACGCCTCCTTCGCCCAGCTCGGCTACTACACGCCGATCTCCGCCGCGCAGCTACGGCGGCAGACCGACGGGCTGGCGTACCTGCTGGACGAGTCGTTGCTGCTCTACCTGACCCGCGACGGCGAGCCGGTCGCGTTCGTGCTCTGCGTACCCGACATCAGCGAGTTCCTGATCGCCGTCCGGGGCGACCTGCACCTGCTCAACCAGGCCCGGTTGCTGGCCGCCCGCCGCCGCTACCGCCGGGAGGCGGTGCTGATCGTCAAGGGGGTGCTCCCGCAGCACCAGGGGCGCGGCTACCAGCGGCTGCTCTCCACCCACCTGCACCGCAACCTGTACACCGGCGGTTACACCACACTGCGCAGCACCTACGTCGAGCGGGACAACGTCGCCTCGGCCGCCCAGTACCGCCGCCTGGGCGGTCGACCGCTGCACGGGTACACCTTCTACGCGAAGGAGCGCTAGTGGACCACGACGCGTTCCGCGCCCTCGAACCGTGGTGCTGGCGGGCCCCGAGCGCGCACAACACCCAACCGTGGCGGCTGCGCTACGAGCCCGCCGCGATCCGGATCGGCTGGGACCCCGCCCACACCCTGCCCGTCGGCGACCCCACCGGCCGGGACCTGCGGCTGTCCCTCGGCGCGTTCGTCGAAACGTGCCTGATCGTCGCGGCCGACGCCGGGCTGCGGCTGGAGTACGTCGCCGACCACGACGAACAGCACAGGTGGGTGGGGCTGCTGCGGCCCGCCCCGGACCGCTACCCGACGCCGTTTTGCACCACGGACGTGTGGGAGCGCCGGACCCACCGGGGCACGCTCGCCGGGACGGTGGACGCCGACACCCGCGCCGCGCTGGACGCGGTCGCCCGCCCGGCCGGCGGCAGCGTACGGGCCGTGCCGGACGCCGGGCGGCTCGGCACGCTGCTGCGCACCGCCGACCGCCGGCAGTACGCCGACCCGGCGGTCGTCGCGGAACTGCGGCACTGGCTGCGGTTGGACCCGGCACACCCGGGCTACCACGCCGACGGACTGACCGACAGGTGCCTCGCCCTGTCGCGCCCCGCCGCCGTCGGCCTGCGCGCGGCACTGGCCGGGTATCCGGTGCTGCGCCCGCTGGGCCTGCCGCGACTGCTCGCCGCCGCCGCTGGCGACCCCCTCGCCCAGGGCGGCACCGTGCTGGTCCTGATCGCCCCCGACCACCTTGACCACCCCGGCCAGGTCGCGTTCGGACGGGTGCTGCTGCGGGCCTGGCTGACCCTGCACACGGCGGGCCTGGCCGCCCACCCGCTGAGCCAGCTCATCGACGTCCCCACCACCCGGGCGGCGCTCGGTGCGCTGCTCGACGTCGCGCCCCAGCGCCTGCTGCACGTCACCCGGGTGGGCCGGCCCACCCGCCCCGCCCCCCGCTCGGCCCGCCGGGTCCGGGCCTGACCGGCCCGGGTCGGCGGCGGCGCAACGACGGGGTCAGGCCGGACGGTGCGGGGCGCGACCGCTGATCTGCACGAAGGGGAAGCCGTTGACGACCACCCGGGGGTCGTCGAGGGCGGCCATCGTCGCGGTGAGGTCGGCGTCGGTCGCCCCGTGGGCCAGCAGGGCGGCCCGTAGCTGGGGAATGCCGGCCCGCAGCAGGCGGCAGCCCGGGCCGCCGCCCCGCCACCGGTGTGCCGTGGTGTGCGACCGCACGTCGGTCAGCCCCGCGTCGGCGAAGACGGCGGGGGCCCGCTGCGCCCACCCCGTGTCCAGGCCCCGGGCGGTCAGCGTCGCCACGTGGGCGGCCAGGTAACGGATCAGCAGGTCGGCGGTTGCCGCGTCGGGCGCGTCGGCGACGAAGTCGGCGGGCGGGTGGGCGAACTCGCCGATGAGCAGCGCACCACCGGGCCGCAGCGCGGCGACCATCCGCCGCAGGGCCTCCTCCCGGCGGGGCAGGTGGCCCAGGACCAGCCGGGCGTGCACCAGGTCGAAGGTGCCAGGCGGTTGGTCGGTGACGATGTCCTCGCGGCGCACGACGAGGCCGGGCCGGGCCGGGATGTGCTGCGGGGCGATGTCCGTGGCGACCACCTCGGCGGCCCGGTCGGCCAGCCAGTGGGCGATGCTGCCGGCCCCGGCGGCCACCTCCAGGCAGCGCCGGCCGGTCAGCTCGCCGAGTTCGGTGAGGGCGGCCCGGGTCGGTTCGTCCAACAGGTCCGCCAGCGCGTCGTGGTGGGCGGTGGCCTGGGCGCTGGCGTTGTCGAAGGAGTAGCCCTGCGTGTCCACCCGACCATCGTGCCGCACGGTCCGCGGCCGCGGTGCCCCGCTCGGACGGTGCCCGACGCGTTCCCGGCCGGCGGTGCCGCCACCCCGTCTTCCACTCAACGGAAGGCATGCTCCCGGGCGGCGGCCCCGGACGCGATGATTCGTCTCCGTCGATGGTCAGCCCGCGAGGAGGTCGTGCGGATGGAGTTCGCCCGGGACCAGTGGTACGTGGCCGCCCACGGCGTCGAGGTCGGCCGGGACCTGCTCGCCCGCACCGTGCTCGGCGAGCCGCTGGTGCTGTACCGCACCGGCGCGGGGGAGGCAGTGGCGCTCGCCGACCGGTGCGTGCACCGGCGTTACCCGCTGTCGCAGAGCCGCCTCGACGGCGACACCGTCGTCTGCGGCTACCACGGCTTCACCTACGACCCCACCGGCACCTGCGTCTTCGTCCCGGGGCAGCAGCGGATTCCGCGTACCGCGCGGGTCGCGGCGTACCCGGTGGTGGAGCAGGACTCCTTCGTCTGGGTGTGGATCGGTGACCGGGACCGGGCCGACCCGGCCACGATTCCCCGCGCGCCGTGGCTGGCCGACCCCCGGTACGCGGTGGTCCGTGGCATGGCCCCGCTGGAGGCCCGCTACGGCCTGCTGGTGGACAACCTGATGGACCTGTCCCACGAGACCTACCTGCACGGCGGCTACATCGGCACCCCCGAGGTGGCGAACACCCCGATCACCACCGAGGTGGACGAGGACCGGGGCGTGGTGCACGTCAGCCGGCACATGGACGACGCCGAGTGCCCGCCGTTCTACGCCCGCTCGACCGGCATCCAGGGCCGGATCACCCGCTGGCAGGACATCGAGTACCACCCGCCCTGCCTCTACCTGCTGCACAGCCGGATCGCCCCGCAGGGCGTCCATCCACCCGCCGAGGGCGAGGACAGCGCCGCCTTCCACGCCGAGATCGTCTACGCGATCACCCCGTCGACCGCGCACAGCACGTACGACTTCTGGGCGGTGGCCCGGGACTTCGCGGTCGACGACGAGTCGGTCAGCGAGTACCTGCACCAGAGCAACCACACCGTGGTGATGCAGGACGTCGCGGCGCTCAACATCCTGGAGCGGGTGATCGCCGCCGAACCGGAGCGGTACCAGGAGCTGAGCATCAACATCGACACCGGCGGGCTGGCCGCCCGGCGGCTGCTGGCCCGGCTCGTCGGGTCGGGGACGGTGGGAGCGCCCCGGTGACCCCCGCGGTCGACGGCGGCCGGGTCTACCGGGTCCACTGGGTGCCGGGTACCGACACCCTGCGCGGCATCTGCCACTGCGGCGCGCAGCGGCTCGCCGAGGAGCCGGTCGCGTTGTGGCAGTGGCTGCTCGACCATCCGCGCGGCCACCACGTCCCGAGCGTGCCGGCGGCCGACCCGACCGGCCGGCAGGCGGTGCCGGCGTGACCGGAACGGACCTCGTCGTGGTCGCCCGCCGGCAGGTGGCCGCCGGGGTCGTCGAGTTCGGCCTGGCCCGCCCCGACGGCGCGGCGCTGCCCGGGTGGGCGCCGGGCGCGCACGTCGACCTGGAGCTGGGCCCCGGTCTGCTGCGGCAGTACTCCCTCTGTGGTGACCCCGCCGACCGGTCCGTCCTGCGGATCGCGGTGCAGCGGGAGGCGGCGGGACGCGGCGGCTCCCGGGCTGCGCACGAGCGGCTCACCGTCGGCGGCACCGTCCGGGTGCACGGCCCCCGCAACACGTTCCCGCTGGTCGCCGCCCGGCGGTACCGCTTCGTCGCCGGTGGCATCGGGATCACCCCGATCGTGGCGATGGTCGCCACCGCCGACGCCGCGGGCGCGGACTGGCACCTGGCGTACGGCGGACGCACCCGCGCCGCGATGGCGTACGCCACCGGGCTGCGCGACCGGTACGGCGACCGGGTCGGCCTGTACCCGCAGGACGAGACGGGGCTGCTCGACCTGGCCGGGCTGCTGGCCGGGCCCGGCGACGGCCTGGTCTACTGCTGCGGCCCGGAGTCGCTGGTGCGGGCGGTGGAGGAACACTGCCGGGACTGGCCGCCCGGCGGGCTGCACATCGAGCGGTTCGCGCCCCGGGACGACACCGCCGGGCCGGACACGGCGATCGAGGTGGAACTCGCGCTGTCCGGGCGGACGGTGACCGTGCCGCCGGGGGTGCCGATCCTGCGGGCGGTGGAGGAGGCCGGGGTCCCGGTCCTGTCGTCCTGCCGGGAGGGCACCTGCGGCACCTGCGAGACCCCGGTGCTGGCCGGGGTGCCGGAGCACCGCGACAGCCTGCTGTCCGCGAAGGACCGCGCCGCCGGGGACACCATGCTGATCTGTGTCTCGCGGGCCCGTACCCCCCGGCTCGTCCTGGAGCTGTGACCGGCCGGCGCGGGCGGGGAGGATGGTGGGATGCGCGGGCAGCCGGGTCGGACGGTGACCAGCCGGGTGCTGGCGCTGCTCGACGCGTTCAGCCCGGCCAGCCCGGCCCTGACGCTCAGTGAGCTGGCCCGCCGGGCCGGGCTGCCGCTGTCCACCGTGCACCGTCGGGTGGCGGAACTGCTGGCCTGGGGTGCGTTGGAGCGTGGCGGGGACGGGCGGTACCGGATCGGCCTGCGGCTGTGGGAGGTGGGTTCGCTCGCGCCCCGGGGCCTGGGGTTGCGCGAGGTGGCCCTGCCGGTGATGGAGGACCTGTACGAGGTGACGCACGAGAACGTCCAGCTCGCCGTCCGGCAGGGGCTCGAACTGGTGTTCATCGAGCGGATCGCCGGCCGGCAGGCGGTGCCGGTGCGTACCCGGGTGGGCGGCCGGTTCGCGCTGCACGCGACCGGGGTCGGGCTGGTGCTGCTCGCCCACGCTCCGGCCGAGGTGCAGGAACGGGTGCTGGCCGCGCCGCTGGAGCGGTACACCGGGTTGACCGTCACCGATCCGGGGCGGTTGCGCCGTCAGCTGGCCGAGGTGCGCCGGGTCGGGTACGCGGTCAGCGACCGGCAGGTCACCATGGACGCCCTGTCGGTGGCCGCGCCGATCCGGGCCCCGGAGGGGGTGGTGGCGGCGTTGTCGCTGGTGGTCGCCCACGACCGGGCGGACCCGGTGGCGCTGGCCCCGCTGGTGCAGGCGGCGGGTCGGGTGCTGTCCCGGGCCCTGGGCGGCACGCCCCGGTGAGGGGGGATCAGTCGGGGAAGGCCAGCAGCCGCAGCAGCCGGGCCAGCCGGGCCTGGTCCTGCGCCGGCACGACGGACAGCGAGTCGATCCCCACGGCGCGGACGGCGTCGCGGGCGCGGGCGAACAGGTCCCGGCCGGCGTCGGTGGCGACGAGGACGTTGGCCCGCCGGTCGGCGGGGTCGGCGTGCCGCTCGACGAGGTGCCGCTGTTCCAGCCCGTCGACGAGGGCGACGACCTGGCTCGGGTCGAGCCGCAGGAACTCGGCGAGTTCGCGCTGGGTCGGGCGGACGTCGTCGGCGGCCAGCGCGAGCACCGAGTAGGAGCGGGCCTTCAGGCCGTGGGTGGCCAGGGCGGCGTTCGCCGCGGCGAGGGCGAGCGCGTTGGCGCGGGCCAGCAGGAAGCTCAGGTCACCGGCGAGCGCGCTGTCCCGCAGCCGGTCGCTGCCGGTCGACCGGGTCCGTTCGGCGGGCATGGCGACGATGGTAGCAAGCTTCCTGAATAATTGACATTCTCAACGGTCCGTGCTCAGATCGCATCGACGGAAGGGAGTGCCCATGTCACTGGACGGCAAAGTCGCCATCGTCACCGGCTCCGGGCGCGGCCTCGGCCTGGCCTACGCCCAGGAGCTGGCGCGGCGGGGCGCCCACGTCGTGGTCAACGACATCGACGCCGACGTCACGGCCGAGGCGGTGGCCACGATCGAGGCGTCCGGCGGGCGGGCCGTCGGGGTGACCGCGCCGGTGGGCCCGACCGGGACCGCCCAGGAACTGGTCGACACCGCCCTCGCCACGTTCGGCCGGCTCGACGCCCTGGTCACCAACGCCGGAGTCCTGCGCGACACCGTGCTGTGGAAGATGAGCGACGACGACTTCGACACCGTCGTCACCGTGCACCTGCGGGGCACCTTCACCACCGTGCGCGAGGCGGTGCGGCACATGCGGCAGGCCGGCGAGGGCGGCCGGATCATCTGCATCGGCTCGCCCACCGGGCAGCGGGGCACCTTCGGCCAGACCAACTACGCGGCGGCCAAGGCGGGCATCGTCGGCATGGTCCGCACCTGGGCGCTGGAGCTGAAGCGGGCCGGCATCACCGCCAACACCGTCGTCCCGGTCGCCGCGACCGCGATGACCGCCACCGTCCCCTACTTCGCCGCCGCCGTCCGCGCCGAGGCCGACGGTGAGCCGATGCCCGCGTTCTTCCGGCACGACCTCGGCTTCGGCACCGTCGACGACGTGGCCGGCCTGATCGCCTTCCTCGCCTCCGACGCGGCGGCCAAGGTCACCGGGCAGGTGATCGGCGTCGGCGGCGACCGCCTGCAGATCTGGACCCACCCGGAGGCGGCCCTGACCGCCTACCGCGAGGGCGGCTGGACCTACGACGCGCTGGTGGAGGCCTGGCCGACGACGTTCGACGGGGCCGCGCAGAGCGTCGGCGAACGGTTCCCCGAACTGCCCGCCCAGTTCCAGCCGGCGAGCCCCTGACCCGGCCGACCGTCACTGGACCGACGAGACCGTCCGCCCGCCCCGCCGGACCGGACCCGCCCGACGGAGGCTGCCGCCCGTGTACCGACCCGCGATCGACCTCGACGCCGTCACCGCGATCGACATGCACGTGCACATCGAGGTCGACGACCACGGCCACGCCTCGCTGCCCGAACCGCTGGTGGCCGCCGTGTCGAAGTACTTCCGCACCGACGGGCCCCGCCCCGCCGTCGACGCGGTGGCCCGGTACTACCGCGAGCGGCAGATGGCCGCCGTCGTCTTCACCGTCGACGCGGGCACCCAACTGCGGCACCCGCCGCTGTCCAGCGCCGAGATCGCCCGTGCCGCCGCCGAGCACGCCGACGTGCTCATCCCCTTCGGGTCGGTCGACCCGCGCACCGGCGCGGCGGCCCTCGACCTCGCCGCCCGGCTGATCGAGCAGGAGGGGGTACGCGGGTTCAAGTTCCACCCCACCGTGCAGGGCTTCGACCCCGGCCACGAGGCGTACGCCCCGCTGTGGGCCCTGATCGAGCGGGCCGGCCTGCCGGCGATCTTCCACACCGGACAGACCGGCATCGGTGCGGGCCTGCCCGGCGGGTACGGTCTGCGGCTCGGGCTGTCCAACCCGATGCTGCTCGACCCGGTCGCCGCCGACTTCCCCGACCTGCAGATCGTCATGGCCCACCCGTCGGTGCCCTGGCAGGACGAGGCGCTGTCGGTGGCCACCCACAAACCCAACACCTGGATCGACCTGTCCGGCTGGAGCCCGAAGTACTTCCCGGCCGCGCTGGTGCGCCACGCCAACTCGGTGCTGAGGCACCGGGTGCTGTTCGGCACCGACTACCCGCTGCTGACCCCCGACCGGTGGCTGCGGGACGTGGCGGCCACCGACCTCAAGCCCGACGTGCTCCCGGGCATCCTCAAGGACAACGCGGCCCGGCTGCTGGGCCTCGCCCCGCCCGTACGAGAGGAGTCGCCATGACGACGACCATCACCTACGACCAGCTCGCCGACCTCGCCGGCACGGACCTGGGGCACACCGGCTACCGGACGGTCACCCAGGACCAGGTGCACCTGTTCGCCGACGCCACCGACGACCACCAGTGGATCCACGTGGACCCGCAGCGGGCGGCGGGCGGCCCGTTTGGCGCGCCGATCGCCCACGGCTTCCTCACCCTGTCGCTGGCGGTGCCGTTCTGGACCGAGCTGCTGGAGGTCAAGGGCGTGTCCACCAAGGTGAACTACGGCCTCGACCGGGTGCGCTTCCCCGCCCCGGTCGTGGTCGGCGCGCGGGTGCGGATGCGGGCCACCGTCGTCGAGGTGGCCGAGGTGCGGGGCGGCTACCAGCTCACCGTCGACCAGACCATCGAGATCGAGGGCGGCACCAAGCCGGCGGTGGTCGCCCGGGGGTTGTACCGCTTCCACGCCTGAGACCCCGGGCGTCCGGCCAGGTCATCATCCCCCCTCCACCACCAGGAGACTGCTGATGCACCAGCACGGAATCGGCGCCTGGGTGGCCCGGCGTCGGCTCAGGTCCCCGGACCGGATCGCCCTCGTGCACGGCGCGGGCGCGACCGTCACCTACGCGCAGTTCGCCGACGCCGTGGACCGGGTCGCGGCGGTGCTGCGGGAACACGGCGTGGGCACCGGCGACACCGTCGCCTACCTGGGCGAGAACAGCCCGGAGTTCCTCCAGGTGATGTTCGGGACGGTGCGGCTCGGTGCCGTGTTCGTGCCGGTCAACACCCGGCTCGCACCCCCCGAGATCGGCCACGTGCTGACCGACTGCGCGGCCCGGGTGCTGATCCACGACCCGGACTTCGCGGTGCCGGTGGCCGCCGCGCTGCCGACCGCCCGGCCCCCACGGGTGCTGGTCACCGGCGGGGGCACCCCGGACCGGCCGGGCCTGGCGACGCTGACCCGCGACGCCGACCCGGCACGGGCCGGGCACGCCGACCCCGGCCCCACCGACCCGGCGGCGATCGTCTACACCTCGGGCACCACGGGCCGGGCCAAGGGCGCGGTGCTCACCCACGGCAACCTGACCTGGGTGGCGCTCAACTGCGTGGTCGACTACGACGTGGTCTCCACCGACGTGGCGCTGATGATCTCGCCGCTGTTCCACGTCGCCTCGCTGGGGATGGGCGCGCTGCCCGTCATCCTCAAGGGGGCCACGATGGTCATCGAGCGGGGTTTCGAACCGGGGCGGGCGCTCGCGCAGATCGCCAGGCACCGGGTCACCATGCTCAGCGGGGTGCCGACCACCTACCAGCTGCTGGCCGACCACCCCGACTGGGCCTCGACCGACCTGTCCACGCTGACGAAGCTGACCTGCGGCGGGTCCGCCGTGCCGACCCGCATCCTCGACGCGTACGAGGCGCGCGGCCTGTCGTTCTCCCAGGGGTACGGGATGACCGAGGCGTCGCCGGGCGCGACCGCGCTGCCGCCGGCGGTGACCCGGGCCAAGCAGGGCAGCGTCGGCCTGCCGCACTTCTTCACCGACGTCCGGATCACCGACCCGGGCGGGGCCGTGCTGCCCGCCGGTGCGGTGGGTCAGATCGAGGTGGCCGGGCCCAACGTCTTCCCCGGCTACCACGGCCTGCCGGAGGCGACCGCCGAGGCGTTCACCGCCGACGGCTGGTTCCGCTCCGGCGACCTGGGCCGCCTCGACGACGACGGCTACCTCTACGTCTCCGGCCGGCTCAAAGACATGATCATCTCGGGTGGCGAGAACATCTACCCGGCGGAACTCGAACTGCTGCTCGGCGAGATCGACGGGGTGGTGTCGGCGGCCGTGATCGGGGTGCCGGACGACCGCTGGGGGGAGGTGCCGTGGGCGGTGCTGACCGTCCGGGCGGGGGCCTCGGTGGACACCGGCACCGTCCGGGCCCACCTCGACGGCAGGGTCGCCCGCTACAAGTTGCCGAAGAACGTGGTCGTCGTGGACGAGTTGCCGCGGACCGCGTCGGGGAAGGTCAGGAAGGCCGAGCTGCGGGCGCGGTTCGCCGGCTGACCGTGGGCCGGTGGGTGACCAGGGCGGCGAACTCCGCCGCGGACGCCTCGGCCAGCGCCCGGTGCGCCAGGCGGTAGGTCTGCGCCGACCGGGCGGCCGGCCACTGCGCGTCCATGAACTCGGCGGGCAGTCTCGGGTCGGCCCGCAGCAGCGCCAGCCAGTCCGCCACCAGCATCGTGCGCAGGGTCAACGCGCCCGCCGTCGCCGTGGTCGCGGCCGGGTCGGCCCACCTGTCGATGAATGCCAGGTGCTCGCGCCGGATCGCCTCGATGTCCCAGGCGGCGCGGACGCTGTCGCCGATCGGGAAGCCGGCGAGTTCGCGGGCGTGGAAGGCGACCACGGGGTGCGGGGCGAGGTCCCGGCGCAGCGGCTCCAACGACCCGGCGAGGTCGACCTCGCCCGGGGCCAGCCACAGCCCGTCGCGGATCGGCGCGAAACCCTCCCAGGTGAGCGTGGAGCGCAGCCGGTGCCGCAGCGTCCGCTGCTCCTCCGGGATCGAGAAGGTGACGAGCGTCCAACCGCTGCCCTGCGGGTCGAACGGCCGCGGCCCGCGCACCCGGTACGTCGCCTCGCGCAGCACCGCCGCCCCGTGCTCGGTCAGCGAGAACAGCGTCTCCCGACCACTGCGCCCCCGGGCGAGGACGCCGCTGCGCACCAGCCGGTCGAGGGTGGCCCGGGTCGCCGGCGCGGCGACCCCCGCCCCCTCCAGCACGGTGATCAGGACGCTGGCCCGGATCGGCCCGGTGTCGCCGTCGACGACGTGTTCGCCGAAGAAGGCGAGCACCAGCTGCTTGGGCTGTCGCCTAGCCACAGTCATCCCCTCCGACGCCTCCGACGCCCGGCGCGCTCACGGCGCGGGTCGCGGGGCCACATTGTGCCCGCGTCTGGCCCGCTGGATCTCGCCGTAGACGTGCGTGCGCAGTTCGGTGAACCGGGGCAGGGCGCGGGTGGTGATCTGGTCGCGGTCGGCGGGCAGGTCGATCACTAGGTCCTCGCGTACCCGGGTGGGCGCGTGGGAGAGCACCAGCACCCGCTGCCCGAGGTAGACCGACTCGTCGATGTCGTGGGTGACGAACAGCACCGAGATCCCGCGTCGGGCGTGCAGCTCCCGCACCAGGTCCTCCAGGTCGGCCCGGGTCTGCGCGTCCACCGCCGCGAACGGCTCGTCCATGATCAGGACCTCCGGCTGGTACGCGACGGCCCGCGCGATCGCCACCCGCTGCTGCATCCCGCCGGAGAGCTGCCACGGGTGGCTGCGGGCGGCGTGCGCCAGGCCCACCGCGTCGAGCGCGTCGGCGACCAGGGTGTGCCGCTGTGCGCGGGACAGCCGCTTGTGCCGCAGCGGCAGCTCGACGTTGCCGCGCACGGTCAGCCACGGGTAGAGGCTGCGGCCGTACTCCTGGAACACCACGGCCATCGCGGGGCTGGGGCCGGTCACCGGTGCGCCGTGCATCTCGACGGTGCCGCCGGTCGGGCGCAGCAGCCCGGCGAGGCACTTCAGCAGGGTGGTCTTTCCGCACCCGGACGGCCCGACGATGCAGACGAGTTCGCCGGCGTCCATCGTGAAGCTGAGGTCACCGATCGCCTCGACGTCGCCGGTGCGGGCCCGGTAGACCTTGTTGAGCTGCGTCACCCGCAGCAGGGTGCCCCGGTCAGACACGGTTGACCTCCCTGATTCCGTGGTACCAGCGCAGCACGCGCCGCTCGACGACCCCGAAGACGACGGCGAGCAGCACGCCGACCCCGCCGAGCAGCAGGATGCCGCTCCACATCTCGGCGACGAGGTAGTTGCGTTGGAAGTAGGCGATCCGGTAACCCAGCCCGGCCGACGAGGCGAACATCTCGGAGATGACCATCAGGATGAGCGCGACCGAGAGGGCCTGCCGGACCCCGGCCATGATCCGGGGGCTGGCGGCGGGGAGCACCAGGAACCACAGCCGCTCCCACCGGGTGACCCGGAACGACCGTGCGGTCTGCGTCAGCACGCTGTCGGTGCCCCGGACCCCCTCGACGGTGTTGAGCAGGATCGGCCAGACCGCGCCGGAGACGATCACCACGACCTTCATGGTGTCGGTGATGCCGAGCAGGAGCATCGCCACCGGGATCAGCACGGGTGGCGGGACGGCCCGGAGGAACTCCAGCAGCGGTTCGAGCAGTTCGCGCAACCACGGGGTCAGGCCGATGACGGTGCCGGCGGCGACGCCGAGCACGATCGACGCGGCGACCCCGAGGCCGAGGCGGTAGAGGCTCGGCAGCACGTCCTGCACGAACGCGGGCCCGATCCAGGTGTCGACGAAGGCGTCGGCGATCGTCACCGGGTCGGGGAAGAACCGGTTCGTCGCCCTGGTCGCCACCAGGCCCCAGAGCACCAGCAGCAGCATCGGCAGCCCGAGCGCGTGCAGCAGGCCCGCCACGGCCCGCGTACCGGCCCGGCGGCGTGGCGCGGCGACGACCCGGCCCGGGTACGCGGTCACAGCGCCCGCTCCCCACGGACGGACTCGTGCCAGGACAGCGTCCGCCGTTCGACGAACCGGAAGACGAGGTTCACCGCCAGCCCGAGCAGGCCGGTGACCACGACGAGGGCGTACAGGCCGACCGCGTCGCCGCCGGAGCGGGACAGCTCGATCATGCGGCCGAGCCCCGGGTTGCCGATCACCATCTCGGCGGTGATGGCCAGGATGAGCGCCACCGCCGCCGCCAGCCGTAGACCCGTCATCAGGTACGGCAGGGTGGTCGGCAGGACGAGGTGCGTCCACTGCTCGCGGCGGCGCAGGCCGAAGCTGCGCGCGGTGTCCCGGGCCACCGCGTCGACGTCGGCGACCCCGTAGATCACCTGCACGAACACCTGCCAGAACGATGCGTAGACGATGATGACCAGGGCGGCCTGCCGCTGGATGCCGAACATCAGCACGGCGAGCGGGATGAGCGCGACCGACGGGATGGGACGCAGGAACTCGACCATCGTGTGGGTGCTCCGGCGTAGGAAGGGCACCAGGCCGACGAGGGTGCCGAGGGCGACGGCGGCGAGGGTCGCCACGGTCAGCCCGATCGCCCAGGAGGTCATGGTGCTGCCGAGCCGCCGCCAGAACGCCAGGTCGACGAGCTGTTCGGCGAGCCGGGCCAGCACGTCCGTCACGTACGGCAGGTACTGCGGGTCGATCAGGCCCAGCGTCGGGATCGCCTGCCAGCCGACGAGGAAGGCGGCCAGGCCGGTGACGCCCAGCAGCGTCCTGCGCAACGCGGGTGGCCGTCGGGTGGTGGGCACGGGCGGGTCACCTCCGAAGGTGGCGTCGCCCGGCGGCCGGGCCGCCGGGGCGTCGCCGGGTCGGCTACTGCTGGCGGATGAGCCGGTCGAGGTCGGGCTGGCGGTCGAGCACCCGGTACCGGCCGGCGAGTTCGGCGAGCGTCTGCAGGCTGGCCCGGTCGACGTCCCAGCCGAACGCCGGCAGTCTGACCGAGTCCGCCACCGGCGGCGGCAGTTGGAGGTTGTCCTTGATGGCCTGCCGCAGGGCCGGTGCGTTGGCCGGGTCCTGCGCCCACTGGAGGGTCTTCTTCATCGCCGCGGAGAAGTCCTCGACCAGCTTGGCGTCCTTGTCGAGGCGGGCGGTGGTGGTGATGGTGGTCAGGGTGGCAAGGCCCGGCACCACCGCCTGGTAGGGCGCCACGACGAACCTGTCGCCCCGACCCTTCAGCTGGGTGACGAAGGGTTCCGGCACCCAGGCGGCGTCGATGTTGCCCGCCGCGAGCTGGGCCGGGGCGTCCGGGAAGGCCACCTCGACGAACTTGACCTTCCTGGGGTCGCCGCCGTCCTTCTCCACCGCCGCCATGATCGTGACGTCGCCGGCCGCGCCCAGGCTGTTGACCGCGACCCGTTTGCCGGCGAGGTCGGCCGGCCGGGTGACACCCGACTTCGCCGAGGCCACCACCGCGTTGATGTCGTCGCCCTGGGCGTACGAGGAGGCGTAGTTGCCGATGATGACGACGCCGAGGTTCTGCAGGTCGGCGCGGAACGGGCCGAACGGCTGGCCGATGGCGAAGTCGATGTCGCCGTTCATCAGCGCCGGAATGGCCTGCGCGCCACCCTGGGCGGGCAGCACCTCGACCTGGAGCCCGCGCTCGGCGAACAGGCCCGCCTTGATGCCGCCCCACAGCGCGGCGGTCTCGGTGATCGGCAGCGCCGCGACCCGGACCTTGCGCAGGTCGCCGGAGGTCGGCGCGGACGGGGTGGACGCGTCGGAGTCGGTACATCCGGTGAGGGCGACCGCGGCGGCGATCAACCCGAGAGCCATGACCTTCTTCATTGACGAGGCCCTTCCTGGGCGGGGGTGGTGGGGTGCGTCGGAAGTCGGCGGGATGCCTCGGACCTGCGGGGGGAACCAACCGCTGCGTGGGGGCGCACGCCGCTGTGGTGGCCATGGTCAGCCACCCCGACATCGAAAGTCAAGAATTTCTGACGCCCGTCATGAATAAGTTGAACGACGCTGCGTCGTGGTGGCGTCGCTCAGACCTCGGGCAGGCCCACGTAGTTCTCGGCCAGGCTCGTCGCGTACGCCCGCGAGGTGGCGGCGTACCGCAGCGTCGCGGTCTGCAACTTCGCCTCGTACGGGTCGTCGTGCGCCAGCCGGTGCAGCATCGAGGTCATCCACCAGGAGAAGTGCTGGGCCCGCCAGACCCGGCGCAGCGCGGTGGTCGAGTAGCCCGCCAGCAGGTCGGTGCGGCCGTGGGAGTACCAGGCGGCGAACGCCTCGCCGAGCAGCGCCACGTCGGCCAGCGCCAGGTTCATGCCCTTGGCCCCGGTGGGCGGGACGATGTGCACGGCGTCCCCGGCCAGGTACAGCCGCTCCCACTGCATCGGCTCCACCACGAAACTGCGCATCGGAGTGATCGACTTCTCCAGCACCGGCCCCTCGGTGAGCGACCAGCCCGGCACCGTCTCCAGCCGGACCCGCAGTTCCGCCCAGATCCGCTCGTCCGGCCACGCGGCGATGTCCTCGTCGGGGGCGACCTGGAGGTAGAGCCGGGAGACCTGCGGTGAGCGCATGCTGTAGAGGGCGAAACCCCGATCGTGGTGGGCGTAGACGAGTTCCTCCACGGCCGGCGCGGCGGCGGCGAGCACCCCCAGCCAGGCGAACGGGTACGCCCGCTCGTAGCTGGTCAGCACCCCGTCGGGCACCGCACCCCGGCTCACCCCGTGGAACCCGTCGCAGCCGACCACGAAGTCGCAGTGCAGTTCCTCCTCCCGGCCGTCGTGTCGGTAGCGGACCACCGGGTCGGGGGAGTCGAGCCCGTCCAGCCGGGTCACCTCGGCGTCGAACAGGATCGTGCCGCCGGCCGCGAGGCGCGCGGCGATCAGGTCCTTGACCACCTCCTGCTGCCCGTAGACGGTGATCGCCCGCCCGGTCAGCTCGGTCATCGGCACCCGGTGCGACTCCCCGGCGAAGCGCAGCTCGATGCCCTCGTGCCGCAGCCCCTCGCGGAGCAGCCGCTCGCCGACGCCGGTGCGGCACAGCAGGTCGACCGAGCCCTGTTCGAGCACCCCGGCGCGCAGCCGGTGCTCGACGTGCTCACGGCTGCGGCTCTCCAGCACCACCGAGGAGATGCCCTGCCGGTGCAGCAGGTGCGACAGCATGAGCCCCGCCGGCCCGGCGCCGACGATGCCGACCTGGGTACGCATCCCGGTCCGTCCTTCCTGGACGCCGGCCCGACACCGGGGCCCGGCGGCGGGCCACCGAAAGCGTTCGCTGAGCGAACGGGTGTTCTCTCATTGAACGTTGGCACGCGACCCGGCTCCCGTCAACGTCCTGCCCGGACGGTGGTCCTCCCGACGTCGGGACCTGAGGTGGACATTGACGGATGCCGCCGCCGACCGTACGTTCGACATGAGCACGATGGTCCGCATGGCGAACACCGGTCCGAGGTGAGGCGGGAGGCCCATGGCGACGCTCGTCCCGCTCGCGCAGGCCGTGGCGGAACTGGTCCGCGACGGTGACGTGGTGGCCCTGGAGGGCTTCACCCACCTCATCCCGTTCGCCGCCGGCCACGAGATCATCCGCCAGCGACGGCAGGAGCTGACCCTGGTCCGGATGACCCCCGACGTCATCTACGACCAGCTCATCGGCGCCGGCTGCGCCCGCCGGCTGGTCTTCTCCTGGGGCGGCAATCCCGGCGTGGGATCGCTGCACCGGTTCCGCGACGCCGTGCAGCACTCCTGGCCGCGCCCGCTGGAGCTGGAGGAACACAGCCACGCCGGGATGGCCAACCGCTACGTGGCCGGCGCGTCCGGCCTGCCGTTCGCCGTGCTGCGCGGCTACACCGGCACCGACCTGCCCCGGCACACCGCCAACGTCCGGTCGGTCGACTGCCCGTTCACCGGCGAGACCCTCACCGCCGTGGCGGCCCTGCGCCCCGACGTGACCGTGGTGCACGCCCAACGCGCCGACCGGGCCGGCAACGTACAGCTGTGGGGCATCACCGGCGTGCAGAAGGAGGCGGTGCTCGCCGCCCGCCGGTCGCTGGTCACCGTCGAGGAGGTCGTGCCCGAGTTGACCCCCGTCCCCGGGCAGGTCGTGCTGCCCGGCTGGGCGGTCACCGCCGTGGCCGAGGTGCCCGGCGGCGCCCACCCCTCCTACGCCCAGGGCTACTCGGTCCGGGACAACGACTTCTACCGGGCCTGGGACGCCGTCAGCCGGGACCGCGACACCTTCCGTGCCTGGCTCGACCGGCACGTGCACCGGGCCGGGGCGGCGGCATGACCGCGCGGCCCGCCCCCCGCCCCGGGAGGCCGACGTGAGCGGCCCGCCCCCGTCCGCCGGGTGGACCGCCGACGAGATGATGACCGTCGCCGCCGCCCGGCAGCTCCGCGACGGCGTCGCCTGCTTCGTCGGGATCGGACTGCCCAGCACCGCGGCGAACCTCGCCCGCGCCACCCACGCCCCGAACCTGGTGCTGGTCTACGAGTCCGGCTGCCTCGGCGCGAAACCGGACCGGCTGCCGCTGTCCATCGGCGACGGCGTCCTCGCCGACACCGCCGACGCGGTCGTGTCGGTGCCCGAGGTGTTCAACTACTGGCTCCAACCCGGCCGGATCGACGTCGGCTTCCTCGGCGCGGCCCAGCTCGACAGGTACGGCAACCTCAACACCACAGTCGTCGGCGACGACTACGCGACCCCGGCCGTCCGGCTCCCCGGCGCGGGCGGGGCACCCGAGATCGCCGCCTCCTGCCGCGAGGTCGTGGTGATCGTCCGGCAGAACCCGCGCACCTTCACCGCGCGGGTCGACTTCGTCACCTCCGTCGGCTACGGCACGGGCCCGGGGGACCGGGAACGGCTCGGCCTGCGCGGCGGCGGACCCCGACTGGTGATCACCGACCTCGGCGTCCTGGAACCCGACCCGGTGAGCTGCGAGCTGACCCTGACCCGGCTGCACCCCGGGGTGAGCCGGGAGCAGGCACGGGCCGCCACCGGCTGGGACCTCGCCGTCGCCGAGCCGCTGACAACCAACGAACCGCCCACGGCGCACGAGCTGGAGGTGCTGCGCGCGTTGCGGGCGACGGCCGAGGGGAGCCGACCATGACCGAGGACACCACCGGCCGCCGACTGCCGGCGTACCGGCGCGACGACGTCGACGCCCACCCGCCGCTGTTCAGCCCCGGCTACCGGTCGACCGTGACGCGGGCGCCCCGGCAGCCGCTGGTCCACCTGCCGCAGCGGCTGACCGAGATCACCGGGCCGCTGTTGGGCGAGGGACGCCTCGGCGACCTCGACCACGACCTGACCCGCCAGCACGACGGATCACCACAGGGGCAGCGGATCATCGTGCACGGCCGGGTCCGCGACGGCGACGGCCGGCCGGTGCCGCGTACGTTGGTCGAGATCTGGCAGGCCAACGCCGCCGGACGCTACCGCCACGAGCGCGACACCTGGCCGGCCCCGATCGACCCGCACTTCGACGGGGTGGGCCGGACGCTCACCGACGACCAGGGGCGGTACCGGTTCGTCACCGTGCAACCGGGGGCCTACCCCTGGCGCAACCACGACAACGCCTGGCGGCCGGCGCACATCCACTTCTCCCTGTTCGGCCGGGCGTTCACCCAGCGGCTGGTGACCCAGATGTACTTCCCCGGCGACCCGCTGTTCTTCCAGGACCCCGTGTTGCACTCGGTGCGTGACCCGATGGCCCGGCAACGGCTGGTCGCCCGCTACGACCACGCCGCCACACAGCCCGAGTGGGCGCTGGCCTACGCGTTCGACATCGTGCTGCGGGGCCGGGAGGACACCCCCTTCGAGGACGGCGACCATGAGTGACCGGCTGGGCGTCACCCCGGCGCAGACCGTCGGGCCGTACCTGAGCATCGGCCTGCACTGGCCCGACGGCCCGTACGTCGTCCCCGAGGGCACCCCCGGCGCGTTCTGGATCCGGGGCCGGATCGTCGACGGCACCGGGGAACCCGTGGTCGACGCGCTGGTGGAGAGCTGGCAGGCCGACCCGGACGGCCGGTTCGACCACCCCGACGACCCGCGCGGGGCCCGGCCGCCGCGGCTCGCGGGATTCCGGGGGTTCGGCCGCAGCGAGACCGACGACCAGGGGCGCTACCGGCTGCTGACGGTCCGGCCGGGGCCGCTGCCCGACCCGGACGGCGGCACCGAGGCCCCGCACCTGACCCTGTCGGTGCTCGGCCGGGGGCTGCTGCACCGCCTGGTGACCCGGCTCTACTTCCCCGACGAGCCGGCGGCCAACGCCGTCGACCCGGTGCTCTCCGGCGTGGAGGTCGACCGCCGGGACACGCTGCTGGCCAGCGCCGCACCGGACGGGTTCCGCTTCGACATCCACCTGCAGGGCGACCGTGAGACCGTCTTCTTCGCCGTCTGACGGCCTGCTCTCCGGGCTGTCCGGCAACCCGGAGGTGGACGCGGAACTCGACGATCCGGCCCTGCTGCGGGCGCTGCTCGACGCGGAGGCAGCCCTCGCCCGGGCCGGCGCGGACGCCGGTCTCGTGCCCGCCCCGGCGGCCGACGCGATCGTCACCGCGTGCCACCCCGGGCGGTACGACCCGGCGGCGCTGGGCCGGGCCGCCGACGCCGCCGGGAACCCCGTCGTCCCCCTCGTGCGGGAGTTGACCGCCGCCGTGCCCGCCCCGGCCCGACCCTGGGTGCACCTCGGGGCGACCAGCCAGGACATCCTGGACACCGCGCTGAGCCTGCTGGCCGTCCGGGCGCTCGACGCGCTGCGCCGGCACCTCGACACCGCCGTCGACGCGGCCGTCCGGCTCGCCGACACCCACCGCCACACCGTGCTGGTCGCCCGGACCCTCGGCCAGCAGGCGGCACCCACCACGTTCGGACTCAAGGCCGCCGGCTGGTTGACCGGCCTGGCGCAGGCCCGCGACCGGCTCCGGCAGGCCGGCGACGGGCAGCCCGCGCAACTCGGCGGCGCGGTCGGCACCCTCGCCGCGCTCGGCCCGGCCGGCCCCGACGTCGCCGCCCGGTACGCCGCCCACCTGGGGCTGCCCGCGAGCGCGCTGCCCTGGCACACCCGACGGCAGCCGCGCCTCGATCTGGCCGCCGCGCTCGGCGGCCTGCTCGCGGCCACCGGCAAGGTCGCGCTCGACGTCGGGCTGCTCGCCCAGACCGAGGTCGGTGAGGTCACCGAGGGCGGCGGCGGACGCGGTGGCTCCTCCGCCATGCCGCACAAACGCAACCCGGTCGACGCGATCCTGATCGGGGCCGCCGCCCGCCGCGGCCCCGGCCTCGTCGCCACCCTGTTCGCCGCGGCGGTGCAGGAGCACGAGCGGGCCGCCGGCGGCTGGCACGCCGAGTGGGAGCCGCTGCGGGACCTGCTGCACCTGGCCGGCGGCGTCACCGCCCGGTCCGCCCGGCTGCTGACCGGACTGAGGGTCGACCCCGCCCGGATGCGGGCGAACCTCGACGCCACCGGCGGACGGGTGCTCGCCGAGGCCGTCGCCGCCCGGCTGGCCCCCGCCGTCGGCCGCGACGTCGCGCACGACCTGGTCGCCCGGGCCGCCGCCGCCCCCGCGTTCCGCGCCGCGTTGCTCGCCGACCCGCAGATCCGTGCCCACCTGTCCGGGGCGGAGATCGACGAGGCGCTCGACCCGCACCGGTGGCTCGGCTCGGCCGGCCGGTTCGTCGACGCGGCGCGGGCCGCCGCCCGGCAGGCGGGGACGTGGCCTCCCGGCTGCCCCTGAGGAGCGACGG